>SMXC01000070.1 GCA_004356825.1 Caldithrix sp. | reverse complement strand
CTGAAAAATTTCAAGAAATGCAAGATGAGATTGAGTTCATGCGTAAAGTTGCACGAGGGCTCGAAGACTTCAAAAGTGGTCATGTACATTCCATTCGAGACACGTTTGACAAAGTTGACAAAATCATAGATGCTGCTGAGAAACGATGAAAATCATTTTCTCTTCGCCTGCCAAAGACAGATGTCTAATTCATTTTGACTATGCAAGCAATCATTTTGAACGCAGAGGCGCAGAGGCTATTCGGGTAGTTCATTGACCACTCGCGCGATACCGTGGTGCAAGACTTCTACGTGAAAATTGATAATTAAGCCCAGATGTTTTTCGCTGAGTCTCAGATATGTCAGTAGCTTCGGTTTATCTATGCTCGACAATTTTTCTTTCGCTTTCAAATCAACAATCACCTTGTCTTCCACTAATAAGTCTAGGCGGCGGTCTGTACCCAGTTTGATTTTTTTTAAAGGGAACAGGTACGCTTTGTTGCCTGACAAACTTTATACCTCGCAAATGGAGCTCATGACAAAGTGCTTCTTCATAGACCGACTCTAAAAGTCCGGGACCTAAAATACGATGAACTTCTATAGCGGCACCGATTATCTTTTCTGATATGTCGTTCTCGTGCATGATTGTCTTGCTCCGCGTTCTCTGCGCCTCTGCGTTTATGAATTCTTTTAGAACTTCAAAATGTGATTTTTTAAAATATGGATTTAGTTTTTACTCTACATAACTGTTAAGACCGGTTCGCCCAAAAGCTTCTCATCCACGTGGATGCCGAGTCCCGGCTCATTGGGCACTGCAAGCCGGCCGTTCTTTCTCGCCGGTGCATCGGGTGCAACGCGCAGGTCGTTGTAACTGTTAAAATCAGTTGAAGTAAAATAAAACTCCTCGCGGGTGCTGCCGACGAAATGGGCAATGGCAGCGGTGGTGACATCGCCTCCCCAACTGTCTTCGAGGGTCATGGCAATTCCCAAAGACTCGCACAAATCGCGAAGCTGCTTCGCTTTGCTCAAGCCGCCAACCCTAGAAATCTTAATATTAATCACATCCATCGCCCGTTTTTCGTGTGCCCGGAGAAACGGAGAAATTCCGGTGATCACCTCGTCCAATATAAAGGGCAGGTTGGTATGTTCACGCACCGTCAGACACTCCTCCAAAGTCAGACAAGGCTGCTCGATATAAACATCATCATCGGCCACCGCATTGGCGACCCGGATTGCATGGCGGGGAATCCAGCCGGTGTTTGCATCGGCAACCAGAATATCGCGCGGCTTGATGGCCTTCAAAACCGCCTTAATACGCTCAATGTCGTCATCGGGATCGCCGCCGACTTTTAATTGAAAACGCCGGTACCCTTCATCGCGGTATTTTGCCACGTCCTCCTGCATTTCTTCTGCAGAGCGCTGGGGAATGGCGCGGTAAAGCGGGAAATCTTCGACACAGCGTCCGCCGAGCAAGGTACAAACCGGTACGCCTGAAACTTGTCCGAGGATATCCCAACAAGCGATATCAATAGGTGATTTAACATAATTGTGTCCGCTCAATGCTGAATCCATGAGTTCATTGATTTTTTTAATCTGGGTCGGATCCTGACCAATCAGTAGGGTTCCGACTTCCGCCACCCCGCTCGGAACCCCTTTTGCATAAGCCGCCATGTAGGCGGAACCGAGCGGACAAACTTCACCAAACCCGTTGATGCCTTCGTCGGTCGAGACTTTCACGATGTTGCTGATAAAAGATTCTACAGATTGTCCCCTTGACCAGGAGTATTCTTCGTCTAATAATTTGTAGTTGACTTGAAAGACATCGATTTGTGTTATTCTCATCAGTTCTCCTGTCGATATTTCGTTATTTGGAATCCCGGTTTGTCAATTCTTGACTTCGCTCTTTTTTCTGCTTAATTACCATTTCCTCGACATCTTTTAAAAGCTGCTTGGCATCATAAATTATACCATCTTTGATGGTGTATTTAACGCCGCCGACTCTCTCAGGTTTTCCGGTTTTGTTGTTTAATCTCACCACCCCGGTACCATAAAGAACTTTTAGATTTGCAATCGGGTTTTCGTCAATGATAATGAGATCGGCCAGCAGCCCCGGGCGAATGACCCCATATTCGATTGGCTTTCCTTTGGGTTCAAATATCGCCTCGGCGCCGTACATGGTAGCCGAACGAATCACTTCAAGGGGATGAAAACCGGCTTCCTGAAGAAGTTCCATTTCTTCGATCGAAGCGAACCCCCAGAGGCTGTAAGTGTAGGCTGCGTCGCCGCTGACTGTGACACGGCCGCCCAGGTCTTTATAGTCGTCCAGAAAAGCCATCCAAACACGATAGAAGTTTTTCCAGGCGACTTCGTCCCATGTTGTCCAGTTAAAATAGTAAGAGCCGTGGCTCTCATTGCTGGGTTCATAAAAATCCCAAACTGAGGGCAGGGTGTATTTCTTGTGCCACTCTGCAGTTCGCTCACGCATCACATCCCGGGTGGCAAGATAGGCCGTCATGGTAGGATCCAGGATGACCCGGAGATCAAGAAGCTCCTTCAACAAGCCGTTCCATTCATCGCTTCCCTGGGGATGTATCATATTCCACTGGCGAGCGACCTGGGTAAACCGATGCTGCTCATTATTATAGTTCATATCCGCCGGCCAGGGCTGCACATCCGCGTCTTTGTACAGTGCCTCAAAAAGTCCATAGAAGTGAGTGATATTCCTGAGACCGAGGCGTGCTGCGTCGATGGCATTCATTTGGGCCACACCAACTTGCTCCAGGTGAGCCGTGGAGCCCATTTTTTGCTTATTTGCTTCATCGAGAAGCGCTGCCATTATCTCAGGAGGATAAGCAACGAGCTTAATTCCCTCGACCCCCTTCTTTGCCGCATAGCGAACCCATTGTCGCGCATCTTCCGCGCTTCGAATTTGCCGTCCCTGCCACTCCTCCCCCTGCCCCGGACGCTGATAAGCTACAATTCTAGGCGCCACAATTTCGTTTCGGGCGCTTCTGGCTTTTTCACTTTGAGTCCATTCCAATGGGCCCGCCTCAACACCCCTGCAGGTGGTGATACCATGAGCCAGCCAGAGTTTGTAAACGTACTCAGCCTCCGGAGCCTTGGGAATTCCGCCAACATGTGCATGCAAATTAACAAAACCCGGCAGCACGTAAGAGCCATGTGCGTCGATCTCTTTAGTCGCATCCTTTGGCCGCCCTTTTTCTTTGATTTCGGTATTTGGGGCGCCAACACTTTTGACTTCCTCAATACGATTATTCACAATAACAATATCCATCGGGCCGCGCGGCGGAGCTCCGGTACCGTCGATTACGATAGCGCCCCGAATAATGAGCCGCTCAAAGGGGCCCTCGCCTTCTCCCGCCTTGCGGTCCGGCGCGGGTTTGACAACTTTTGGCTTTTCCTCTTCTGATTTGTCTACAGGCTTTTTAGACTGACTAAACATGCTTGCTGGAACAGCTATCAGCAGCGAAATGCTGAAAAACCATTTTAAAAAAGTTAAGCGCATGACTTCCTCCTTGGTGGCAGAACTCGCCGGAGTTCCGGGCTTGCCGAAGTGTAACCACTTCGGTTACCTTATTAGTAGTGTGATTCCTAAATACCATTGCAATGTGGATAATAGTGTTCTCGTGTTTGTGTGTTCGAGTGTTCAGATGCTAATATCTTGAAATTAATCAACTTGATAAAATACGTAACACTTTAACACCTGAACACGCTAACACTGTATATTGCCCGGTCGTTTTAGGAATCATATTAATTTGTCGCAGTATGCTTTTGAATGTAATCCTGAACCAGATTCTCCAGTGTTGTTAAGGGAATCGCACCGTTCAACAGCACGATATCATGAAACTCGCGAATGTCGAATTTCCCGCCCAGGGCTTGTTCAGCTTTCTGACGCAATTCCCGAATTTTAAGCTCGCCAATTTTATAGGCGAGTGCTTGCCCGGGCCAGGAGATGTAGCGGTCGGTCTCCGTTCTAACATTGTGCAGAGACAACGCTGTGTTAGACCCCAGATAGTCCATTGCCTGCTTCCGGGTCCAGCCCATCGCATGCATTCCAGTGTCCACCACCAATCGGCAGGCGCGCCACATTTCATAGGTCAGACGGCCGAACTCACTGTATGGGTCTGTATAGAATCCCACTTCTTTGGCTAGCCATTCGCAGTAAAGCCCCCAACCTTCTCCAAAAGCGGAAATATAAGAAAAACGCCGGAAGTTCGGCAAACCTTGCAACTCGCGGGCTAAAGCAATTTGCAGATGGTGTCCGGGGACGGCTTCGTGAAACGTAAGTGCCTCAAGCGTGTATAAGGGGCGCCGATCCAGCGCATAGGTGTTGACCCAATAATAACCGGGCTGGGTACTGCCGAGTGCAGCGCCGACATAGCGGCCGGTGGTATATTTGGGGGCCAGATGATCCGGGACCGGCGCGACACCATAAGGCAACCTCGGCATGGTTTTGAAAAGTGACGGTAGCTTGGCATCCATTTGCTTGGCAATATAGGAAGCCTGCTTCAGAAGCTCTTCAGGGGTTTTGGCATAAAACCGTGGATCCGTGCGCAGGAATTTGAGAAAATCAGCAAAGCTCCCGGAAAATCCAACTTTCTTTATGATTTGCTCCATCTCCGAACGAATACGCTTAACCTCCTGAAGACCGAGCTGGTGAATTTCGTCGACGCTCATATCCAGCGTGGTAAAATATTTCACCCGCTGAGCGTAATATTCCCGGCCATTCGGCAGCTCTGAGGCGCCGATGCTGGTGCGTGCCTTCGGAATATACTCACTCACCATAAAATTGAGCAGGTTTCGGTAACCTTTGACCACACCGTCCATGACCGCCTTCCTGCCAGTTTCTTCGAGACGCTCCCGCTCGCTTTCGGCGAGCGTTGACGGAATTTTCTCAAACGGTTTATAAAAAACGCTCTTTGCTGGATCGTCTACGATATGTGTTTCAATGGTTACTTCATAGCCTTGCAAAACTATCCCGGGCATGGTTATCCCGGATTCAATGCCCGTGCGCAAAAGGCCGAGGTGCTGGTCGACATAACCGGGGAAAGCATTCAGACGTTTGATATAATTCTCGTAATCGCTTACCGTGGCCAGCGGAACTTGATCCGGTATTCGGGCAAAAGAGATATGGAAACCGTCGTCGGCGGTAAAGGGAACGAGGTAAGCTTTAAATTTATAGTTTTCAATATTCTCCCAAATCTGGCGTTTAAAAATGTCGGTATTGATCTGGTCAGTTTCACTTAAAGAGGACCGGTCCATAGCCTCGAGGCGTTCCATGAGATCAGAATAATACTCATAACGCCGCTTTTGATCCGCTTCAGTGACCGAGGGCAAACGATCGTTATATTGATGATGGCCGGCATTGGTGGCAAAAAGCGGATTCTCCTCCATACGGAATGCCCACTCTTCATCAAACAAAGTGTGGAGTGAATCCTGCGAGTTTTGAGTCGAGCAGCTTAAAAATAAAAGCAAGAAAATATTTGGGATAATAGT
>SMXC01000004.1 GCA_004356825.1 Caldithrix sp. | reverse complement strand
CTGGTTTAAGGAGCGTGTCTACAAACTGGAAGACGAAGAGCCAGATCGTGACCTCACTGATTTCTCTGCGGCGATGACCAAAGCTATGGAATTCGACTCGCGGATTCCCATTGGCTTAATTTATAGGATAGAAAAACCTACTTATGAAGATACCGAGCCGGTCCTGCTGAAGGGTCCTTTGGTTGACCAATCCCTTGGAATAAAGAAAGAACTATTTGATCAGTTACTTGCGGTAACCATGTAGTTGAACAACCAAGAATCAATTTTCAGGATCCCTGTTCTCAGAAATAAAGAACAGGACTATTACCCGTTGTTCTTATTGAATTTGTCGGGGAACCCATGGCTGTATACAGAGCCCGAAAAGGAACCTTAGATTCTGTTTTCCTAGTTCTATATCCCTCACCCTGTCACGCATTTCAGATTTTGGATGAGTGTGAATTGTTCCATTTGCCATTATCCCTAACAGCTAAAATCCTACAGCGTTTTGGCAAGGTAATTTAAGCCCTTCCCCACTAAATACTGATGGATTGACGGCAGTATTAAAATAATAGGAGATAGATCATCTATGAGCTCTATAACTGAAAAAGACGTTTTGGCAGCCTTGACCCAGGTTCAAGAACCGCAGTCGGGGAAAGATTTAGTTTCACTGAACATGGTTAAAAATGTTGAGATTGATGGGCCACGCGTCAGTTTTACTGTGGAATTCAAGAGTGCCTCTTACCCCTTCAAAGAAAAAGTTCTGGCAAATGCCAAGGCAGCCGTGATGACCATTTCGGGTGTAGGAATCGTAACGGTGAATTCCAAAATCAACGATCCACTTAAGGTCATTTCTTCCCAACCGGCACAAACCATGTCAGCCCCACAGCCGGCCATGCGGCCTCAGCAACCTGTGCAGCCGCAAAAACAAAATCTGATTCCTTCAGCCAAAAATACTATTGCAGTCGCCAGCGGCAAAGGCGGTGTTGGTAAGACGACGGTATCTGTCAATTTAGCAGTTTCTTTAGCGCAAAGCGGGGCTGCCGTTGGCTTGCTAGACTCAGATATTTATGGGCCCAATGTTCCAATCATGATGGGCGTGAATCAAAAATTAGGAACGCGCAATAACAAAATCGCCCCATTAGAACGATACGGTGTTCATATGGTTTCGGTAGGATTCATCTCAGAAGGCGATACGGCCATTATCTGGCGCGGTCCAATGGTTGGGAAAATGATTCAGCAATTCCTCGGGGAGGTGGATTGGGGTGCGTTAGACTATCTGGTCATTGACATGCCGCCTGGAACGGGCGACGCGCAACTCACCCTTACTCAGACCGTTCCTTTGACTGGCGCCATCATCGTGACCACTCCTCAGGATGTGGCCCTCGCCGATGCGAAAAAGGGTATCAACATGTTTAGAAAAGTTGAGGTGCCTATATTAGGGCTTGTGGAAAATATGAGTTATTTTATTTGTCCCCACTGCAACAAGCGGCACGAAATATTTGATCATGGTGGCGGGAAAAAGGCCAGTAAAAAATTCAAGGTGCCATTTCTTGGAGAGATTCCTTTGGAAACAAAAGTGCGAATAGGGGGAGACCAGGGAACGCCAATTGTTATTTCAGAACCTGAGGCATCGGTTTCAGTGGCTTTCAAAAATCTGGCTAACTCAGTAATGAAACAAATCGACATTTTAAAGGCCAAAGAAACAGACCAGGGCTTGTTGAAACGAGTTTTCAAAATAAGTTAAATGAGTGAATCCTTGAATATCTTATTAATCTCTACCTATGAACTAAGCCGCCAAGCTTTCGGATTGGCCTCACCTGCTGCCTGGCTGCGTCGGGAGGGTCACAGGGTTACGTGCCATCGATTGTTCCCTCGATCCTTTGCCTGCTGACGGAGTTTTGCAAGCAGATCTTGATCGCATTCTATATTCCGATGGGCTGTGGTGTCCGGCATAGGAGGGGTTGGGTTTGGGCTGGTTCAATTGGCCCGAGCGAAAGGTGCGAAGGTGATCGCGGTCAGTCGAACCGAGGCGAAGCTAAAGAAAGCGGCCGAACTCGGTGCTGAATTCACTATCGATGCTTCAAGAATCTCTGTTGGGGAGCGCATTCGGGAGATCACGGATGGCGCGGGCGACTCGTTTTCATCGGATACTCAGAAGACAGCTTCACCGTGCATCCTATTCAGCTCGTAGTGTTCGAACAAATGGTGCTCGGAATCTGTCGGGGCAACGCTGGATGATCTCTACGAAGCAATCGATTTGGTAAAACGTGGCATCGTGCGCACCGTCGTCGACCGGACACTTCCGCTGGATCAATACGAGGACGGCTTGAAAGCGCTGGAACAGGGTGAACTTGTTGGTAAGCTTGTGCTTGTGCCGCGTTCCTGAAGTAAAATTTCATCATCATAGAGCACGCAGAGCCCGCTATCATATTTGACAATCTTTAAATCGCCCAGTTGATTCTCCTTTAAGTATGGATTTGGCGCGCTCATAGTGAGCCGCAGTTAAGTATAGTTAGCATGCCACTGCTATCGCATTCTTAATGGAAGAAACTTGATAATGTATTTAGCTTTGGGTCATATCGAACCTTCCAGCGTCTCAGTTTCTTGGAAGCTGGAACAAGCAAAAAAAGTAAAGAGAGGATCCCGAAAAATCTCTTTTCTAAAAAAAACGGCTATTGGAGGTAGAAAATGGCAGAATTAGTGCAAATGAAATGTGTGGCCTGCCGTAAGGGTGCGCCTACAGTCACAAAAGAAGAGATTGCGGAATTCCATCCGAAAATACCGGAATGGAAAATAGTGGAGCGTGAAGACATCAAACGGTTGGAGCGTATCTACAGTTTCAACAATTTCGCCCATGCCCTATCATTTACTAACAAAGTGGGCGAATTAGCAGAGGCGGAAGGTCATCACCCAGCCCTCTTGACCGAGTGGGGAAAAGTGACGGTTACCTGGTGGACGCACAAAATCAGAGGATTGCATCGCAACGATTTCATCATGGCAGCAAAATCGGATCAATTGTATTAAGAATTCAGACATGGAGGAAAGAAATGCACTCTTTATTTGACAATGATAATTTGCAAGAAGAGCATGAATGTCCAGGTTGTGGCCAACCAACAAGCGGTACTTATACCGAAAGTGACAGCAAGACAGCATTATGCGAGGACTGCTTTAATAGACAGAGATGGGATGATGAAGGGGGCGTCCAGTACAATGATTCGGATAAATAAGACTTTAACGCCAGTAAGATGAGTTGATCACCAACGCCTTCAATTGTATGGCCGGGTTGATTAAATCTTAAATGGTCCGTAGAATTGAATATTTGAATTCATAATTGTAAATTATAAAAATCACAAATAACATTTAATTTAACTATATTATAAAAAAAATTAAAGATAATATTAATCCGTAATACTATAAAATTGAAAGGAGGACTTGACATGGCAAAGTTCATTAAGGTAGCCAAAAAATCCGAGATCGCCGAGCAATCGGCCAAATGTATCGAAGTCGAAGATAAGCGCATCGCTCTGTTCAACCTCGGTGGAGAATTCTACGCCATCGATGATACCTGTACCCACCGGGGTGGCCCGCTCAGTGAAGGCACCATTGAGGGCGAGGAAGTTGAATGCCCCTGGCATGGCGCCCACTTCAACATCAAATCGGGAACAGTCACCAACCCGCCGGCCCCTACAGACGTGACCAAATACAACGTCCGGCTCACCGGAGACGACATAGAAATTGAAGTTTAGGTGGTCTTAAGACAGGAAAGAGAAACAAAATCATTCGTACTACTAAATAAATTTAATGGGTGTGAATAAAAAAACATTTGCGAAAGAAGTATCCGTTAATACTGCGGAACAAACCCTGACCATTATCTGGGGTGACGGCCACCAAACGGTTTTTCCTTTGGAAGGCTTACGAAAATCCTGCCCTTGTGCAGTGTGCGCCGGAGGACACGAGAATATGGGTAAACCTATTGACCCTGATATCTTCAAGAAACCTCCTACTCAAACCTGGACCATTACCAACCTTGAAGAAATGGGGAATTACGCCGTACAAATTTATTGGGGTGATGGTCACAATACAGGTATTTATCAATGGGAAAGCTTAAGAAGCATGTGCCCTTGTGATATTTGTCAGCCAGAATAATTTGATTCTTTAAATTGTGGGTGTCCATATGTTTAGCTTTATTAGTACATACACCAAATGGCTTCATACTCAGTGGCCGGCCGGTGTTGTGGAAAAATTACCTCAAATAAATCAAGATTATTCAACTAATATCGCCGGTCTCTACATCGTAGGAGATCTGACAGGCATACCGCTGCTGAAGTTTTCATCAGACAGCGGAGCCAAAGCCGTTCAAAACATTCTCGCGGATAACGATTTCCAAAAGCTTCGCTCACAGGATAGCAATCCAGAAATACTTGACCTGGTCATCATTGGCGCCGGGGTATCGGGCATGGCAGCAGCGCTTGAGGCCAGAAAGAGCGGTATTTCATTCGAAATCCTCGAATCTACCGAACCTTTCTCCACTATCGTGAACTTTCCCAAAGGCAAGCCCATCTACACATACCCAACGGATATGATTCCCACCGGTGACCTGCAATTCACCGCTACTGTTAAGGAGCCTTTGGTTGACGAACTTAAAGCACAATCACTTGAACGTGGAATTAACCCGCGAATGGCCAAAGTCGAAAAAGTGCTGCATAAGGAAAAGCACCTTGAGGTGGTCATTGTCAATGAAGAGAACCTGCTTGCCAGACGGGTCATCGTGGGGATCGGCCGCTCGGGCAACTTCAGAAAGTTAGGTGTTCCTGGAGAAGATCGCGACAAAGTCTATAACCGTCTCCTCGACCCCAAAGATTTCTGTACCGATGATGTTCTGGTGGTCGGCGGGGGAGACAGTGCTCTGGAGACGGCCATTGCCATCGCCCTGTGTGGTGGGAATGTGACCCTTTCCTACCGCAAGGGTGAATTCTCACGACCCAAACCAGAAAACATTGAATGTTTGAACAAACTTACCGTCGATCCCATGGCCGAAGTAGCGGTAGAAACACCTGTCTCGGTGTACGTTACCACGAGCTGCGGCGGCTTTCTGGCCGAACACAGGCAACCCGGAAGCATCAAACTGATGATGGGCAGCAAAGTCAAGAGCATAGGTGAATCGGACGTAATCCTTGTTAATGCTGACGGCAAGGAGGTCAGCCTGCCGAACGATGTTGTCTTCACGATGACTGGTCGTGAGGCGCCGCTGGAGTTCTTCCGTCGCAGCGGCGTTAAGATCACCGGCGAGATGGGGTCGCGGGGTTGGACGGCATTCGCTCTTTTTCTTGCCTTTTGTGCCTTTATCTACAACTGGAAAGCTGGCGGCCAGCTAATGAAGCTGTTTGAAGAACAGCGCTGGTTTCCTTTCAACATACCCGACTTGCTGACAAGCTTGGGCGCATCATTCTCTTCAATGGCTGCCGAGCCCTCCACATACTTAGGAACATTGAATATAACTTTGGCTGAACCGGGATTCTATTACAGCCTGGCTTACAGCCTTCTGATAGTCATTTTCGGGGTCCGGCGGATCAGACGTAGGAAAACCCCATACGTGAAGGTGCAAACCTTAACTTTAACAGCGATCCAGGTCATCCCCCTCTTTCTGCTGCCTTATTTAATCTTACCCTACATAGGACATAATGGCTGGTTCGATGCCGGCATTGGCAAAAACATAGCTGATGCCCTCTTTCCTGAAGCAAACTACGGACATGGACGTGAATATTGGCGCTCGATTGGATTCATTCTGGCTTGGCCGCTTTTCATTTGGAACATATTTACCTGGCAGCCCCTGTGGTGGTGGCTTGGTATTAGTCTCGTTCAAACCTTCGTGTTCATACCGTTCATTATCTACTTTTGGGGCAAAGGAGCATACTGCGGCTGGATTTGTTCATGCGGCGCGCTTGCTGAGACTTTGGGTGACACGCATCGCCAAAAGATGCCACACGGTGCTTTCTGGAACCGGATGAACATGGTTGGGCAGGTCATTCTGGCGTTGGCATTCCTACTGTTAATTACTCGCCTGATCAGTTGGATTTCACCCGACAGCAACTTTGGCCGAACGGTGAATGGCTTCTATGGAGGGCTCCTGTATGGCTGGCAGATTTTCGGCATACAGCTCAACTATAAATATATGGTCGATTTGTTTTTAGCTGGGATCGTTGGATATGGTGCATACTTCTGGTTCAGCGGTCGCGTCTGGTGCCGTTTTGCCTGTCCCCTGGCAGCTCTAATGCATATCTACGCGCGCTTTAGCCGGTTCCGCATCCTAGCGGATAAAAAAAAGTGCATATCCTGCAATGTGTGTACCTCGGTTTGCCACCAAGGGATCGATGTCATGAACTTCGCCAATAAAGGTCTCCCAATGGAGGATCCAGAATGTGTACGCTGCAGCGCCTGTGTGCAGTCCTGTCCGACCGGTGTTCTTCAGTTCGGTCAGATTAACCGGAAGACGGGTGATGTGATTAAGATCGACAAATTAGCGGCGTCCCCCGTGTTGATGCTGGAGCAATGACTGGCCGTAGTGCAAAAGCGCCGGTAAACAGTTGAGTCAGCACCTGAGGTGAATTTAATTGGGTGAAGTCCCATCTGGCTAAAGTCGAGCCAATAGGCCAGTAGTGACATCTGCGAGTAAGCCCGGTAACGGGAGTCCGAAGGCCGTTCTGTGTTGTGGGACTACGGGAGGTACTTGGAAACCACGAACCGTGTAACCATAACAACGCAGAGTGCTCTGGATAGCACAATTGTGCGCTGGATTCCATGAGTCTCTGGTTATACACATGCTGAAGAGGGCAAACCATCTGAGGTCTTGTTAGCTGCCCAGGAAGACCGTTTGAAAAATTGGCACACCCTATAGGAACTGGTGGGGATAATTTAGTTTTTCGCAATCACATTTAAGCAATAAAATCACGCAAAGCACTAAGCCTGTCCTGGGTCTGTTTTAGGGACGCTAAGATTCCGCAAAGTTTTTTTAATTTTTCTTTGCGGCTCAGCGTCTTTGCGTGCACTTTTTAGGAGGTCCCAACTTGAAAAATTTTGTGTTTGATTTTTTTAAAATTATTCATTAACTTAAATTAGTATAATGGAATTTCTGTGAGTATTATAGAAATGTCGGTCTTTCACACCTTTGATTCGGAGAACACATCTCAGAAAGGGTTTTTATGGCTGAAAATGAGTTATTCGTACGCTTTTGGGGGGTTCGGGGCAGTCACCCGGTACCCGGAAAATCAACACTTCGATATGGAGGTAACACATCGTGTGTAGAAGTTAGAGTAAAAAATCATATCATAATCTTAGACGCCGGAACCGGCATTGTAAACCTTGGCCATCAACTTTTAAAAGAGCTCCAGAATTCTACAGATACTTTAAATCTCACCATATTATTTTCCCATACCCATTTTGATCATTTGCAGGGCATTCCGTTTTTTTTGCCTGCATACCAACCCAGATGTACGCTTAATTTTTATGGTCCCAAAGTATTTTCGCAAAGTTTAGAGGAAATTTTAGCCCAATCAATGGAGCCGCAGTACAGTCCGATTGAACTGAATGAACTTAAGGCGAAAATGAACTTTCACAACCTGCATGAAAATAATGCGCTTGTTTTCAAAGAAAATTCGGATAAACCGACTTTGGTCTGGCAAAATGAACTTAACGACTCTACAGACGCCGTGGTTAAAATCATGCGCAGCTATGCCCACCCGAAAATCGGAGTTTTCATTTTTAGAGTTGAAGTAAACGGAAAAAGCGTGGTTTATGCGACCGACACTGAAGGGTACGTTGGCAACGACACACGGTTAATTGAATTTGCGAAAAATACCGAGCTGCTCATCCACGATGCGCAATATGACCCCGAAGAATATTTGGACAAAAACTTCTCCAAACAGGGGTTTGGTCATAGTACCTATGCAATGGCTGCAAACGTTGCAGAAGAGGCTGGCGCCAAAAGACTGGCTCTTTTTCACCATGCTCCATCTCATGGCGATGAGAAACTCGCGGAAATGGAAGCAAAAGCCAAAGAGCTGTTTCCAAATACTATGATCGGGACTGAGGGCGTCGAGTTTAGATTTTAATGCCACTTTGATTGAAAATCACCCGAATATTGTCTGTGTATATTTGCTAGATTCTCGAATGGATGACACGCCATACTCCTTCATCAAGAAGCCATCACAAACAAACTTCATTTTTTAGTTTTAAACTGGAAAAACATTATGGTAAAAAAGGAACAAACAGACAAACGCGTGTCTGAAACCCAAGTTGAAATGACAGAGATCGTCCTTCCAAATGACGCTAATATTTTAGGTAACGTCTTAGGTGGTAAAGTCATGCACCTGACCGATATCGCCTGTGCAATTGCAGCTCATCGTCATTGCCGCCGGCCAGTAGTAACCGCCGCCATGGATTCTCTGGACTTCCGGCATCCCATCAAAGTCGGTGAACTGATCATAATAAAAGCCTCCGTGAACCGCGTTTTTAAAACCTCGATGGAATGCGGTGCAAAAGTTTTTTCAGAGAACTTGGGAACCGGCGAACGAAAGCATACCAGCTCTGCCTATTTGACTTTTGTTGCGCTTGATGAAAATAAACTGCCTATGCAGGTTAATCCAGTCGTTCCGGAAACCGAAGATGAGAAACGCCGTTGGCAAGGCGCCGAAATTCGCCGCGAGTTTCGAATGCGGCAGAAAGCACTTTTACGAAAGGCAAGTCAAAAATAGGCACTTCACTGACCGTATTTATACCTTGAACTTCACGTTTCTTTTAGCTATATTTAACCCTGAAATTTTCATTTTATAATGAGCTGTAATGGCTGAATTTATAACCATAGCTAATCAAGACGAACTCAAGCCCGGCGAATGCAAAGTTGTCGAGGCAGATGGAATGACCATTGCTCTATATAATGTAGAAGGTACATTTTACGCCACCGACAACACTTGTCTGCACCAGGATGGCCCACTCGGCGATGGCGACTTAGATGGCAAAATCATCACCTGTCCGTGGCATTTCTGGCAGTTTGACGTCACTACCGGTGAAAATATCGTCGATCCGAATACAAAAGTAAAATGTTTCCAAGTGCAAGTCGCAAGGCAAGAAATTCAACTTAAAATTTAAGTATGACGCTCACCAAAAAAATTAAACACAAAGCACATCTGTTGGGCTTCGAGTTGGTTGGAGTCGCACCGGTGGAACCAGTGCCTGAGCTTTCCTTTTATAAAGAGTGGATAGAAGCTGGTTATGCGGGAAAAATGGAATACTTAGCTCGCAACCCCGACAAAAGAACAGACGTCAGAGAAGTCGTTGCTGAAGCAAAATCTGTAGTTGTCTGCGCACTGATTTATCATACTCGGCACCCTCTTTCGACCGAACAAAACGATCCCGGCCGGGGTTGGATTTCGCGGTACGCCTGGGGAGATGATTACCACAATGTCATTCAAGAAAAGCTCTACGAATTAATCGATTTCATAAAAGCGGAAAGCCCTGACGAAGTCATCAGCCGACTATATGTGGACACGGGTCCGGTGGTTGATCGAGTCTTCGCTAAATATGCCGGCATCGGTTGGTTTGGCAAAAATACCTGTATCATTAATCAGCAGAAAGGCTCTTGGTTCTTCCTCGGCGAGATTATCACCAACCTCGAACTCGACTATGACTCCACCGTACCCGACCGGTGCGGAACTTGCAACCGCTGTATCGAGGCCTGTCCGACTGACGCAATTTTGGAGCCGTATGTTTTAGATTCACGCCTATGTATTTCTTATTTGACCATCGAACTCCGAGATGAAATTCCCGTTGAGCTGCGTGAACCCATGGGAAATCACATTTTCGGCTGTGACATCTGTCAGGATGTTTGCCCATGGAACCATAGGGCGGCCGCAACTGACAAGCCGGCGTTTCAGCCGCGGGAAGGTTTACTCAATCCGGATCTGGAGGAGATAGCCAAATTAAGCATTGAAGAATTCAGAGAAAAATTCAGACAGAGCCCAGTTAAAAGGGCCAAGTACGCCGGGTTTTTAAGGAACGTTGCAGTGGCAATGGGGAATTCTGGTAATTCCAAATTTCTATCCGTTTTAGAAGAATTATCTGAACACGAAGAGCCTTTAGTTAGCGGGCACGCAAAGTGGGCGGTTGAGAAAATTCACGGTGTAGAGGAAAATAATCTTCTTGCCAACACTCAAAGGGAAGAATCTCTGAGTACTTAATTTTTTTATGGTAACAAAATTGCAGAATAAAGAAACAATCACAACGCAAATCCCGGTTTTCCCTTTACCGAATGTTGTGTTTTTTCCAAGAACATTCTTACCACTTCATATATTTGAACCGCGTTATAGACAAATGGTAGAGGACTCGATATTAAACGATAACCTGATCGTGATGGCGCTTCTCAAAAAGGGTTGGGAGGGACAATACCATGACCATCCCAACGTCCACGAAATCGCCTGTGTCGGTAAAATTCAGAATGTTGAAAAGCTGGGGGACGGCAGATATAACATTTTGCTTTACGGATTAAGCCGAGTTAAAATCTTGAAATTATTTCAA
This sequence comes from Caldithrix sp., assembly GCA_004356825.1. Classification (GTDB taxonomy): domain Bacteria; phylum Zhuqueibacterota; class Zhuqueibacteria; order Oceanimicrobiales; family Oceanimicrobiaceae; genus Oceanimicrobium. The sequence continues at coordinate 13,385 of SMXC01000004.1, read as the reverse complement.
GGAAAACCCTATAGAATGGCCCAGGTAAAGTACCTCAAAGATATTGCTTTTGACCACGATGGGTTTAATGAAAATTATGAAGCTGAGAGTTTTTTGAATCTCGCGCAAAGTTACCTTCGGGAAATGGGTGTTGGAAATCTCGAGGAGATTATTAAAGTACATAACCATTCTTTAGAATCCATCATGAACCAAGTCACGAGCGTTCTTGATTTTTCAATCCAACAAAAGCAAGAACTTCTACAAATCGACACATTAGAGCAGCGTTATAATCGCTTAAAAGAACTTCTGCAAGAGCAGCTTAAAGTTTTGAAAATTTCCAAAAACATAAAATACATCCCTGATGACCCAAGCTGGAATTAAAACCATGACAGTTGAGTTTGTTTGTGAGCAATGCGAGAAAGACAATCTAACGAATCTTTTAGCAGAGACGATTGTGATAAAATGTAGTCACTGCGACCATGAAACCAAAAAAACATTGACTAAAAGTATGCAGGCCGGCGGCAAGCTCGACCGTTGCGTTCTTTGCGACAAAATTCGATTTTATGTGCAGAAAGATTTTAACCCGCGTTTAGGTATCATAATTTTTGCTATTGGTGTACTCTTCAGCTACCATACTTATTTCGTTAGCTTATTTGTCGCAACGCTCATTGATTTTATTTTGTACCAGGTGCTTAAAACAGTGACCATTTGCTATCACTGCAGGGCGGTTTATCGCGAATTCGAAGAAGACCCGACACATCGCGGATTTGATCACAACCTTGCCCTGTCTTTAGTTGAAAAAGAAGAGAAAGAAAAACAAGTTTTAACTGCATGAATTACTAACCTAATAATTCAGCAACCGCAAGGACATAGAGACGCGAAGTATTGAGCAAATAATAAATTAATCAAATTAGCTATTTTTTTCTATTTCTGTAAAACTCTGTTTTGAAAACAAGGTTTTCTCTATCTTATATACGCTTAGCGCCTCTGCGGTGAAAATTTATGAATAATCCACACCGAGATTAAATGAAAGTAACACTCAGACTCTTCGGCCAGCTTCGTGAACTCGCTGAGTGTGATGAAGCAGAGATTGAAATAAAAGAAGGAACTAAAATCGGCGATCTAGTTTGGCTGGTGGGTGAACGGTTTCCGAATATGCGGCAACACTTGAAAGTTGTGAGCTTTTCAATTGACAATGATTACGCATCAAAAGAGACAGTCTTGAATGAAGGAAATGAAGTGAGTCTACTCCCCCCGATTAGCGGTGGCTAAAATGATTGAGTTAATCAGTGAAAAAATTAGCGTCGACAAAATCTTAAACAACCTCGAGGATCATTCCACAGGTGCGGTGGTTTTGTTTTTAGGACGAGTGCGGGACCACGCCAATGGGCGTCAGGTCACCCGAATGGCTTATGAAGCCTATGCCGAGATGGCGCACAAAAAAATGCAAGAGATTGAAGATGAAGTGAAAAAACGTTGGCCCGTTCAAAAGATCGCAATGATGCACCGAACAGGCGAGCTGGAGCTTGGGGAAGTCAGCGTCGCCATCGCTGTTGCCTGCCCGCACCGGAAAGAGGCTTTTCAAGCGTGCCAATTTGCAATAGATACCTTGAAAGAAACTGTCCCGATTTGGAAAAAAGAACAGTTTGTAGATGGAGAAGCCTGGGTAGAAGGCACAGTGCCCGACTCCGGGATAACGCAATGAGGAGGGAAGTTTAAAAATGATGGTACAACTCAGTATCATGCCAATTAGCGAAGATAAACATTTAAGCAAACCCATTGCCAAAGCGGTGAAAATTATCCATGAAAGTGGTTTAGAGTATAAGCTAACACCCATGGGCACCCTTATCAAAGGTGAGTGGCAAGAAGTCATGAATGTGGCCAAAAAATGCCATGAAGCTGTGCGTGAAGACTTTGACCGGGTGACGACACAAATAAAAATTGATGACCTGAAAAACGACGATATTTCTTTTGATGACAAAATTCGGGCAGTAGAAGAAAAAGCCGAGATGGAATTCAAGAAATAGACTTGAGATGAGCAAATTTAGACAACACTTCTTTGTCTGTACGAATGCGAGGCCGCCCTTTGCAAAACCTTCGTGTGGGTCTAAGAACTCCAACCAAATCTTGATTCTACTGCAAGAGGAAATTGAAAAACGAGGCTTATTGAATGAGGTCAAAGTCACGGGATGCGAATGCTTAGGACCTTGTGAAGAAGGTGCGATTATGGTAGTTTATCCTGAAGGAACCTGGTACAAAAAAATCACTGCAGACGATGTTTTGGAAATTGTAGAAACACATATATTACAAGGCAATCCGGTGAGCAGATTGATTTACAATTGGCAAGATGAAACCTAAAATATATCTTGATTGGAGGAGGCATGGCAAAATCTGTTTTGATGGTACTCGCTCACAATAACTTTCGGGATGAAGAATATACCGCCGCACGCGATGCGTTAGAAACTAATGGCGCGAAAATCACCATCGCATCTACTCTTAGGACCGGTGCGAAAGGGACTCAGGGATTAAAATTAAATCCGGATTTGCTCATCGATGATGTTAACCCGGATGACTACGATGCTGTGGTATTTATCGGCGGCACCGGTTCAAGCCAATACTGGCACGATATTAAAGCGCACGAAATTGCCAATTCTGCAAACAAGAGCGGTAAAGTCATTGGCGCAAGTTCACACGCGACTGTGACTCTGGCCGTTGCCGGCTTGTTGAAAGGCAGACGTGCAACCGGACACGTTACGGTTTATGAAAAACTTATCGTTCAGGGAGCGAAATATACCGGAAAAAAAATTGAGATTGATGGCAATATTATTACAAGCACCGGAGCCAATGCGGCCAAAGAGTTTGCGCAGGCTTTGACTCAAGCGATTAAATAAGGCAACACGGAGTCTTGCTGTCGAGAAACTCAGAACGTTGTCATCTTCTTTTCTCTTTTGGATAGCGCAATTCTAAAGCATGCACTCCTTTTCATAAATCATGAAATTCTCTGACATTCCTTACAATCCATACAGTACATTTTTGAAAGAAACATTCGGCCAGCGCGTTCAAAAAATTGCCGTGCATGCCGGCTTCACTTGTCCGAATCGTGACGGCACAGTGGCATATGGCGGCTGCACGTACTGCAACATCGATAGCTTCACGCCCGAAGCTGCCCGCGCCAGAATCCCTATCAAAGAACAAGTGCGGTCAAGAATTGACTATGGGAAAACCCGGTATGACATCAAAGCTTTTATGATTTATTTTCAACCCTACTCAAATACATACGCTCCATTAGAACATCTGAAACAACTCTACCAAGAAGCATTAGAACACCCGGAAGTTGTCGGAATTTCTGTCGGCACCCGTCCCGATTGCATCGACGACGAAAAGCTGGCATATTTTGAGGAGCTCAGCCAAGACACTTTCGTCACGATCGAATATGGCATCGAATCCGTACATGACGAAATGCTGCGTCTAATTAATCGTGGCCACGATTATAATTGCACCAAAGCAGGAATTCAAAAAACGGCCGGGGGAGGAATCAACGTTTGCGCTCATGTGGTTTTGGGATTTCCATATGAGACTAAAGAACAGATGTTGCAAACAGCAGAAGAAATCTCAACCCTGCCGCTGAATTTCATCAAGATTCATAATCTTCATATCGTTCATTATACAGAATTGGCTAAGGAGTATTCAAAAAAACCCTTCCATATTTTCACATTCAAAGAATGGGTGGACATGGTCTGCCGATTCTTAGAACGTCTCAATCCGGAATTTATCATCGAACGAGTATCTGGCGACGCACCTAAAAAAACTGCTTATAGAGCCGCTGTGGTGCAGAGATAGCGCAAAGATTATTTATGCGGTCCAGCAGGAACTGAAACGCCGTAATACTTACCAGGGCAAACTTTTTCAGCAACCGGTTCTTGAGCCGGCCTAGGTCAAATAAAAATGGATGAGCAAAAAAAAAGCAAGGCAAAAAAACATTTGTTTCTTTTAACTATTGCAGTAGTGGGAGTCTTGATTGCGCTTTCACTCATTTCAATATTTTCCTCAGGAAATTAAGGAGTCATAAAGTAAATGCAAGATTTGATTAGAAATATATTAAAAGAAATCGGCGAGGATCCCGATCGCGAAGGGCTGAAGATGACCCCGCTTCGGGTTGAAAAGTCATACCAATTCCTGACCAGTGGTTATAAGCAGGACGTCTGTAAAATCATAAATGATGCGCTTTTTCATGAAAGGTATGATGAGATGGTTATCGTGAAAGATATTGAACTTTATAGTTTATGCGAACATCACATGCTGCCTTTTTATGGGAAATGCCATGTCGGTTATATGCCGAACGGAAAAGTTGTCGGGCTGAGCAAGATTCCGAGAGTCGTCGATGCTTTCGCAAAGCGGCTGCAGGTACAGGAAAGACTGACTTACCAAATCGCGAACATTTTAATGGAGTGTCTCGAACCGCAAGGTGTCGGTGTGGTTGTCGAAGCCCGGCATTTGTGTATGATGATGAGAGGCGTTGAAAAACAAAGCACCGTGGTGAATACGAGCGCCATGTTGGGCGTCTTCCGAGAAAATCAAGGCACACGAGCTGAATTCATGCACCTGATTAAGACGCAGAGGTACGCATAATAGTTCGCAGGCAAGCTTCGGCTTGAAAACCAGCCTGAAGCCTGAACTACAAACTGAACTATGAAGAGGAGAGAATTATGGTCAAGTTAACGTTTTTAAGTCACGCCGCTTTTCTTCTTGAAACCGATGGCACACGCATCTTAATGGATCCATTTCTAAACGGGAATCCCTTAGCCACTTTAAACCCCGAAGAAGCCAAATGTGATTATATTTTGTTGACTCACGGCCACAACGATCATGTTGGTGACACAGTAGCAATTGCCAAAAAGAACAATGCAACTGTGATATCCAATTATGAAATCGCAAGTTGGTGTGATGGGCAAGGATTGAATACGCATTCGATGCACATCGGCGGTGCCCATTATTTTCCATTTGGGCGGATTAAGCTAACCATTGCACATCATGGTTCAGGGTATGAGTCGAATGGTCAAATGATTTACATGGGGAATCCTGCCGGGGCACTTATCACGGTTGAAGGGAAAACGATTTACCACGCTGGCGACACCGGGCTCTTTTACGACATGAAACTAATCGGAGAAATGAATTCAATTGATGTTGCGCTACTACCTATCGGCGACAACTTCACCATGGGAATTGATGACGCTGTTAAAGCAGTAGAGTTTTTGAAGCCGAAACTGACGATTCCTATACATTATAAGACTTTTGATGTTATTGATGTGGACCCAGAGGAGTTCGTGCGGAAAGTCGAAGCCAGCAGAATGAAAGCTCAAGTTTTAGCAGTTGGTGAAGAATTAACTGTATAGATTTTTTTTCAGCAAGTCTGGGGGGCCCGGTGAAATTTTTTGATATGCTGGGCATTTTTTGACTTCATTTTAAAAACATCAGATATGCCTCGCGTTCTTTTTCTCATGCCCACCAAAACTTACCGGGCCAGCGCTTTTTTAGCTGCTGCAGTAAAACTCAATATTGATGCGGTAGTAGGTTCGGAGCGAAAACAAGCATTAGAAGTATTCACGCCGGACAGAACTTTGACCCTTGATTTTTCCAATCCGGGAAAGGCGACACAAACGATTATCGAATTTGCAAAAAAACACCCCGTGAATGCAATCATACCGGTCGATGAAAATACAGCAGTCATTGGTTCCTTGGCCTCTGAAGCTTTGGATCTTCCCCGCAATTCTCCCGAATCCGCAATCGCAGCCAGGGAGAAACAGAGAATGCGTGCAATCCTTAACAAAGCAGATCTTCCTTCCCCGGATTCTACGGTTTTTTCAACTAAGGAGGAGCCCAAAGAACTGGCTCAAAAAATAAAATACCCCTGTGTACTTAAGCCGCTTTTCCTTTCGAGCAGCCGCGGCGTCATTCGAGCAAACGAACCTGCCGAGTTTATCTCTGCATTTAAAAGAATTAAAACCATTTTATCTGACCCGGAAATCATCAAATCTGACCCAAAATTAAGTCGACAAATTTTGGTCGAGACATTCGTCCCCGGAGATGAAGTCGCTGTTGAAGGTATTTTTACTGAAGGTAAGTTAAAAGTCCTTGCTATTTTCGATAAACCCGATCCGCTAAACGGACCCTATTTTGAAGAAACTATTTATGTAACGCCTTCAAGACATCCGGAAGAAATACTGCAACAATTAGAAAGTACTGTCGTGCAAGCCTCGCAGGGAATGGGAATAAAACATGGTGCGGTTCACGCAGAGCTGCGAATTAATCAAGATGGCGTTTGGTTGATTGAAATCGCCGCGCGGTCAATCGGAGGCATGTGCTCAAAGGTACTGAGATTCGACCTAGATATGAGTTTGGAAGAGCTTATTATCCGTCATGCAATTGGTGAAAAAATAGAAGAGTTCAACAGAGAAAAACAAGCGGCGGGCGTGATGATGATTCCGATTCCGAAACTCGGCATATTAAAAGAGATCCTTGGTTTGAAGCAGGCACAGTCTATAAGTGGAATCGAAGAGATAAAAATAACTATCCCCATTAGTCAGAAGGTTGTGCCGCTACCTGAAGGGAATAAATATTTGGGATTTATTTTTTCGCGGCGTGAAAAACCGGAAGTAGTTGAAGAGACACTGAAAGAGGCTCACGAACGATTGGAATTTGTGATCGAATAACGTTACTTCTCCGGCTGATAATACGGATTTTGACCACCCGCGTGGTCAGTTACATCCATCACACCTTTAAGCTCCGGAATAGCTTCCTTGAGCATCACTTCAACGCCCTGTTTTAGAGTCACATCGACCATTCCGCAACCCTGGCAGCCGCCGCCAAACTTTAGATAGGCGATATTCTCTTTCACGTCAACGAGTGAAACATGACCGCCGTGGCTGGCCACACCCGGATTGACTTTTGAGTCAATTATTTGCTGGACTTTCTCCGCGACTGGTCCTGTTGGATTGGGAGCTGCTGCTGCTGCTTTTGGATTGGTAATTTTAAAACCACTTTCGTTTAATCCGGAAACATAGTCAACTGTCGCGCCTTCAGCCAAAGGAGCGCTCTGTGAATCAATGTAAACTTTGAATTCTCCAGTATCGATGACCTCGTCTTCAGCTTTCTCATGCCCGGGCTCTACAAAAGCAATTCCGTAATCAACTGCAAGGGGAGACATCCCTCTTTGCGCAGTGACTCGCATTCCGTAGCCCGGTCGATTTTCAGTTTCTAATATCGAAAGGAATTTTTCCTTTGCATTATCGGTAATTGTTATCATAATATCCTCTTCTTAAAAAAAAATCTACGCGACATAATACATTTTTATCTTTCAAAAAGCAAGCATAATTTGATCTATACTTTAAAACTTATCCGCCAATTTGATACATTTCGACTTTTCTTTCTGATGAGGTGTCTGGAAAAGAAAGCCTCTCTTCAGAATAACGATCGCTTCGTTCCAACCAAAGAGATTGCAGTATCTCAAACAACTTGTTCTCCGAAGCCCCCTCTCTCATCGGGGTCATGATATCAAACCCCGTGCTGGCAAAAAGGCATGTATAAATTTTACCGTCGGCTGAAAGTCGTGCACGCGTGCAATCCCCACAAAAGGGTTGCGTGACTGATGCTATTATTCCAAACTCACCGCTTCCGTCAACATATCTATAACGATTTGCTACTTCGCCTTTGTAATTTTTGTCAATCGGCTCAATAGACCATTTAGAAGAAATGACTTCGATGATTTCCTGTGCCGGGACAACATGGTCCATTCTCCAACCATTGAGATTACCGACATCCATGTATTCAATAAATCGGATAATGTGACCATTATTTTTAGCAAAATCAGCCAACTTCAAAATTTCTTTGTCGTTAACATCTCTCTGCAGGACGGTATTAATTTTTATGGGGGAAAACCCCAATTCCACGGCTTGCTCAATGCCAGCAAGAACGCGATGCAATTCCAATTGTCTTCCAACCGTTTTCTTGAATAATTGGGGATCTAAAGTATCCAAACTTATCGTTAGCCTTTTCAGCCCGGCGTTCCTTAAAGTCTCGGCCTTTTCTTTCAAAAAGTAACCATTGGTGGTCAAAGCAATATCGGCAATGCCGGAAACGCTCGAAAGCATTTTCACCAGCACATCTAACTCCTGACGTAAAAGCGGCTCTCCACCGGTTATTCTTATTTTATGAACGCCCAACTGCACAAATAATTTGACCAGACGAATTGTTTCTTCAAATGTTAGAATTTTATCTTTGGACAAGAACTCGTACTTGTGCCCGAATATTTCCTCCGGCATGCAATAATGACATCGAAAATTACATTTATCAGTTACCGAAATGCGCAAATCCCGAACCGGCCTTTTGAGCTTATCTATTATCATCAAGTTTATGGATTAGTGGGTCTGATATCAATTTCACTTATCATCGCCCGCTGGGGCATCTTAATCGCTTCGACAATGGTGTGAGAGACATCATCTGCTTTTAAAATCGTGTCTTTTTTCGTTTGGGAGTGTCGGGAAAAGTGCGTGTCCACTGAACCGGGACAAATAGTTAACACCCGAACACCAGCATCTCTTTCTTCTAACATTAAACATTTAGAAAATCCAAGCACACCCCATTTTGAAGCCGCATAGCCAGCGCCACCTACAAATGAATTCTTTGCTGCCAGAGATGCTACATTTATTATAAAACTTTCGTTTTTCTTTTTTAAATAGGGCAGTGCTGCTCGCGTGCAAAGAAACAAACCACGTAAATTTACTTCGAACATTTGATCCCAGTCTTGAGTGGAAAATTCTTCCACACGACCAAACAGGCCAATACCAGCATTGTTTACCAGTATATCCAGACCACCGAAATTATCAACAGTTTTTTGTATGATTGTCTTAACATGACTTTCCCGGGTTAGGTCTGCTTCAACCGGCAACGCTTTTCTCCCTACATTACCGATTTCCCTGGCCAGACTTTGTAAATCCGACATGGTGCGTGAGGCAATTGTAACATTAGCGCCCTCTTTTGCCAGAGCTAAAGCAGTTGCCCGGCCAATGCCCTTTCCGGCACCGGTAACCACCGCAACTTTGTTCTTAATCTCCATTTTTTTATAACCTGCCTGTTAAGTCTTAAAGCCAAAACGCATTTTCAATATGCCGGATTTGATGTTTCGTACCTTGCAGTTCAACCGCGATGACATCGAACCTGCAATCCATTCCGTTTATTTCATTATCTTGCAAATATTTTTCCGCAACCATGCCAACCTGCTCTTGTTTGCGCTGATCGACCCAGTTCTCAGGTGGACCGAATGAATTTCCCCGCGCGGTTTTAACCTCTACAAAAACCAAAACGTTATCCTGCCTGGCAATAATATCTATTTCTCCTCGTGCCCATCGATAATTACGTTGGACAATATCATAGGCTTTTTCTTGAAGAAATTTCGCGGCGATATCCTCACCAAGCTTACCGACATTTTTGCGCCAGCGAGTCATTTTCAATTACTAAAATCGAGTCCTAACTGAAATCTTTTCGGATGAAAAGAGCGCCGGTGAATCGGACAATAACCGAATTCCTCAATTGCGTCTAAATGCTCACGGGTCGCATACCCTTTGTGATTCGCAAACCCATATTGAGGAAATTCCTGATCGTATTCACGCATCATTCTATCACGAGTTACTTTGGCCAATATGGAAGCAGCAGCGACAGAATAGCTGAGACTGTCTCCCTTTATAATCGTCGTAAAAGGTATATCATTTCTTGGAAACGCCCTGCCATCAACAAGCAAATGCTCCGGCTGGGCATTCAAGTTTTCCAAAGCGCGATCCATCGCCAGAAATGACGCCCAATAAATATTAATGCGATCGATCTCCCCCACTTCCGCAGCGCCGATTCCACAAAGGGCTTCATTTAGAATCAGATCAAATAAGTACTCACGAACCTCTTCTGTCAATTTTTTAGAATCATTGATCATCGATATTTGCGGATTCTTATAAAAAACAACTGCGGCGGCAACTACTGGTCCTGCTAACGGGCCGCGTCCGGCTTCATCCAATCCGGCAACATATTTTTTACCCTTGTTCCAAAGCTTGCTTTCGTATTGCAACATTTTTCGAATTCTTTTTCGCTCATCAGCACCTATTATTTTTTGGAAAGGGTTTTTCAACTAGAACCTTGAGTGTTCGATTTCAATTAATCTAACCAATACCAATATGAATGTCAATATTGTATGAGGCTGAATTTAGTAATGCCATGGGGACAAAAAAAAACCATCAAGATAAATCTATGATGGCTTTTAACGATAATTTTTAATAAAGGTCTATTTATCACTTTCCAATCTCTTAACCAATTTATCATACATCTCTTTATAGGAGGTCTTAGCAATTTGCTTGTAGAAAGAATCACGATAATTTCTTGCTGTACTTACCCCGTCAATTTCCATGTCATATGTTTTCCACTCATTGTCTACCTTATGCATTTTGTATGTAATCTCGAATTCTTTTCGTTTTTTATAGGCAATAGTTGTTACTTTGGCTTTTGAGCCGTTTATTTCGGGCTCTTCATAAACCAAACTATCTGCCTGATAAATCTCCAATTTTTTCACCGACGAGTTTCTGATAAGTTTCTGAAAAACATTTGCAAAATCTTTCTTCTCCTGCTCTGTTCTTTCCTTCCAGTATTTACCTAACGCAAGTCTCGAAAACTCGTTAAAATCCATAAAAGAGTTTATTACATCTTTTAATCTTTCCTTAGTTTCCCCTTTGATCTCATCTTTGTCACCAATGATTTCTTCAACGGTTTTGTTGCGGTTCTTAATTATGTCTAGCGGAGACTCTTCCAATGCCACTATAGCACTTACTTGAAAACTTTGAATAAGAATCAAGATTAAAGTTATCAGGGGTAAAGTTTTATCCTTAAATTGTATTTTTGATTCCTTCATTTTTCACTATTGCTAATTTTCGTAAAAATCGTGTCCCGTTGCTTTGCTCAGTTCTGCTAAGGCTACATTATATTTAAAAATGTTTTCCAAATGCGCCGCTTGCATAGTCCCGCTTGCTTTAAATGCATCAATCAACTCCTTCACTTCACCCACGCCAATATCCCAGGCCATAGATTCAGAGCGAAGCCAATTATCACTTGCTCTTAATGCTTTACGACTTCCTCGCAGATTGGTTCCGGCCTGAGTCACTTCCAGGTACGCTTTCTTTACTTCCAGTTTGATACCACTGACCAATAGCTCCTCATTTTGAGATAATTTAGTATATTCAGCCTGTGCGAGTCTTAGTTTATCTCGCGTTTGAACAAAATTTAAATTCCAGCTAAACCCTACAACAATTCCCGGGCGAAAAAAATTTGTTGGGTTGTAAATAAACTGCCCTTTAGGATCAAATCGATCCTTAGCAAAATTGTACTTGATTTGTCCTGCCAAGAAAAATTGAGGATAATAATCACTTTTTGACACCCCAATCAAGGCCCTTCGTGCGCCGATGCCAGCCCTCAATTGGGCAAGTTCGGGCCTATTCTGTATAGCGGTTGCGGTATAAATCAAAAGGCTGTCAAGGTTTGTCTCTAGGGGATCAAGATACTCGGTTTCAATATCGTAGTCGGTATTTTCAGAAAGACCAAGCGTTATTCTTAATACGGATTTGGTTAATTCAATCTTGTCGATGGTTTCACGATTTCTTTTATTCACTTCATATTGAGCAATTTGAAGTTTGAATAAATCTTTTTGGCTAACCTCTTCAGCTCCCTCATCAAGCAACTCTTCAATCTTGCTCTCGGCTTTTGTCATTTCCTTTTTGGTGTCGCCAATTACGGCGAGCAACTCTTTACCTAACACGAGGGCCCAATAAAGTTTTCTAACTTCAAGCCGTACATTTTCTTCACTCTTTTCTAAACCCGCTTGCCCTGCTTCAACTCCAAACTCAGCTGCGGTAGCCAGACTGCTTAATTTGCCAAACGTATAAATCGGTTGAATGAGATCCAGATCAACTTGAGTAAAATATCGCAGATCTTCCGGAATAGTCGTAGTAACATCCTCAGAAATTACGTAACCACCCGTGGGGTCCAGTTCGCCTTCAGCTCTAGGGCTCGGTCCCCAAACATTTCGTACCTGAAACTTAGGAAGAATCTTTGCATGGGAAGCTTGAATTTGTTTGGCTTCAGAGATTTTTAAACTCAGTTGAGCGTCTTTAATTTTCGGATTATTTTTAAAAGCCAGCTCTTCGCATGCTTTCAGATTTAACACCAGCTTCTTACTTTCCTGGCCAATTACAATTTTCAAAGAGCAAAACAGAATTAGCAAACATAATACGGTGCACTTGATACCCATTCGGCCCCTTTCGTTACTCCGCCTTTAAACGCTCTTTAACTCCTGAATCAGCATCTGCATGCTTTAGGGCTCTGATATCATCGTAATCGGCGTACGCAACCGCATCTTTATTGACTTTCCGCATCGAATTTGCATCAGATAGAATTCCGACTCCGACCGGGGTATCTGGGGGCTTGCCACCGAAGGTCTTTCTGTAGGCCTCGTAGGCATTGAATACGTATGTTCGCCATTCACCGAGGTGCTCTTTTCCGGAATCAGCAACCACCATCCAGGGTTTACCAATTCCGCTTCTCAACATGGCAGAGCCGACCGGCAAGGTCGAGCTCCAGACATATTTAACTGATTCAGGGATAAATCCGAGCTTCTTTTTAAAAACAAAATAAATACCGGCGGCACTATCAATCTTCTTATTAAATCGCTCATCTGCACCCTCAGGAATTTTGTGTACCCGCCAACGAAAAGAAACATAGGGATATTTTTTTAAATTCCATTTGATATTTTTACCAATAATGACCGACTCCCCATGATCTTTTGCTGCCAAATATTTATTGCCATCTTCTTCTTTTACATAATACGGTTTATTTTTTTTATTGTCTTTAGCTTTCCATGTCCATCGTTTTGGCAATTTGTCCACATCACTTGCTTCGAAATTTTCCAATTCAATATATCCATAGTCACCTAGCTCTCCAATCAAATATGGCATCGAATATTTCTTAAGTAAGTTATCGCAATAACCATAATAATAACGAAGCAAACTATTTTTACCAAACTTCATATTAGTGATCTTCCAGTTTCCTTCTTCATCCTTTAACAAATACAAGACCAGTTCAATCGCTTTATTCTTTTTGTTCATATCATAGCGAAGTGTTGCAAAGTTTTCTTTGATCTCCTTTTTTTTAAATTCAAATTTTTCAGTATTTGCGTTGGAAGACCGGAGTTCTTGCTTGAGCTTATTTTTAATAGATTCGCGGAGTGCATTCAGGAAGGAGGTTTGTTCAAATGAATTTAATTTAGCCCAGCGTTTTTGTACAATTTGCGGAGCTAATCTTGAAAGGTTGAAAAGTTGATT
>SMXC01000069.1 GCA_004356825.1 Caldithrix sp. | reverse complement strand
TAAGTCGACAGGAAAAGACTGCTCCGGTTTCTAGTGGAGCGTTTTTGAAACAACAGTGCAATTGAACGGTGGGGTGTGTTCAGGTGTTAGAAGTGTTAGAGTATTAAAGTGTTAAAGGTTTTTCTCCTAAGTTATTTTATTTTGGATGCTTGAATCCTTTAGCACATTTAACACCCAAACACCTGAACACTTCTTTCCTCCAATTTGTGAAAAAGGAGAAGCGATGTTAAACAAGGGTCACTTGAGACAGTGTGTCGTATTCATTGTCACCGGTGCAATGTTTTTTAGTTGCTCAAATCAACCGGATGCTAAGTCAATCACTGACGCTGCCATCATCGCTCATGGAGGTCATCGATATGAATCTTCCATTATCGAGTTCGAGTTTCGCGGCCGCCATTTCTCGATCGAGCGCAATGACGGTTTGTTTACGTACAAGCATACTTTTGAAGATACTGCCGGCACCATTTCTGATATCTTAAGCAACGAGGGATTCTATCGGGAAATTAATGGTGAACCCCTAGGGCTTTCAGAGGGGAAGCAAAGCCGCTTCTCGGAAGAAGTGAACTCTGTCGTCTACTTTGCCCTTCTGCCTCATTTTCTAAATGACCTCGCGGTACAAAAACGCTATATTGGTAAAGGCACTGTCAAAGGAGAGCCTTACCACAAGATCGAAGTGAGCTTTCGCAAGGAAGGCGGCGGCAAAGACTATTCGGATGTCTTCACCTACTGGTTTCACCAAAACAAACACACCATGGATTATCTGGCCTATCGCTATCATCGTGATGGAAGCGGTACCCGTTTCCGGGCAGCATTTAACCAACGTCGAATCAACGGAATTCTGTTCCAGGATTATCACAACTACAAAGGTACTGAATCCGACACCTCGACGGTAGATTACGACCAACGTTTTGAGCGTGGGCAGCTTACCAAAGTGTCTGAAGTGATTCTTACAAATATCGAGGTGAGGATATTATCCGATTAGGAGAATAAAGATGTTGGGTTCAAAAAAAATGAACGCAACCTACGCAAACTGGGGAGACGGATTAGTTGGAAGTGTTCAAGTGTTAATTTGTGGTTTGTTTTTTGAATCTCTTGACGGAAGCAATGAACAGAGAAGAATTCAATAAGAAAGTAAACCAAGAATTAGAAAAGCTTAAAAGAGCGGATCATGCAATAAAATATTATGTCATCGGATCAAAGCTTTGTTGAGTTCGTTGTTGATCAAATGGAAAATGCCGGTGAAATCAGATACAAAAAGATGTTTGGAGAATATGGGCTCTATTGTGATGATAAAATCGTAGCGCTGGTATGTGACAATCGATTATTTGTGAAACCGACGAAAGCAGGCAAATCATTTATTAGCAACATAGTCGAGGCTCCTCCCTACCCAGGAGCAAAACCATATTTCTTAATTGAAGAGCAAATGGAAGACCGGGATTGGATAAGTCGTTTAATTAAATTGACAGCGAATGAGTTACCAATTCCTAAACCAAAAGTAAAAACTAAAATCAGCAAGAGAGAAAGATCATGACCAGGAGGATGCGCTCTTCAACCAGGTAATACTTTGACGATTCGACTCCCATTGTGGATTCGCAGAAATGAAATCCCGCCGCCCGGGAAGTAGGGCGTTGGGTTTAAACAATGAAACCAACCTGCCACAAACTTCCTCTAAATCTTTTTCCACTCCTAAAAATCATATCGCCGAATGGCAAAATGGTTCTTCCTGAGAATATTTTTTCTTGACTAATTCTTCGTAATTTTACATTTTGCCAAATAAGTATCCCGCCGAAAGGTAGGTGGATTTGTAACCCACCACAAAAGAGTTGCCTGACAATTCGTTTCGACTCGAACAAACCTTTGTAAAACGATGAACTCTACCACGCTTTTCTCACTATCGGCTTCACCTGACCACGGCCGCGGGTTCTATTTGTGAGCTTTAGAAATTTCATGAATAAAAACAAATGTGTTTATGACTGAGAACGACGGCTTAAGAAGAGAAATTGGCGTCTGGGGTTTGGCTTCAAATTCAATTAACATTGTCATAGGGGCGGGTATCTTTATAATGCCGGCAATTGTTGCCGAACGATTGGGGGCGGCCAGTATTCTGGCGTATGCAATATGCGGTGTTCTCATCATGCTGATTATGCTGTGTTTCGCTGAAATCGGCAGCAAGATTACCATCACCGGCGGCGCTTATTCTTATATCGAAGTTGTCTTCGGTAGATATGCGGGTTTCCTTACCACCAACATTTTCATTTTTGGTGCTGCAGTCATGGCCAATGCCGCCGTAGCAAACTTATTGGCTGATACAGTAGCGTATTTTTTTCCAGCGTTTAAAGTTCAATGGGTAAGAGGTTTGTTCTTTATTACCATGTTCGCAGGTTTCGCTTATTGGAACGTCCGGGGAGTCAAAAAAGGCATGCTGCTGGTGAAGTTTAACACCATCGCCAAGTTGACGCCGCTCCTTTTCATTGCCCTTTTTGGCTGGATTTGGTTCACGCCTTCGAATCTCTCCTGGGCATCCACTCCTTCCTTACTGGATCTCGGTGACGTCTCCCTCATCCTGATTTTTGCCTTTACCGGAGCCGAAACCGGGTTGAATGTGAGCGGGGAGATTAAGAATCCTAAAAAGACCATTCCAAAAGGAATCATGTTAAGCGTGCTCATTGTCGTCGTGTTATACATGCTTATCCAGATTTCCGCCCAGGGCATACTGGGTGAGACCTTACCAAATTTCAAAGATGCCCCTTTGGCGGAAGTTGGTAAGAAAATGCTAGGTCCCATCGGAGCGACCCTTGTCATCGTTGGCGCCTTCTTTTCAATGTTCGGGAATCTAAGCGGCTTTGCTCTGAACATGCCCAGAATTATATTCGCCGCAGCAAGAGATGATGTCATCTCTCCCAAAAAGCTTGCAAGCATCCATCCCCGTTATTCGACACCGCATGTAGCGATCATCGGCTATGCCACACTGGCATGCTTTTTTGCCTGCACAGGTGAATTTAAACAGCTGGCGATTTTATCAAGCGCCTCTTTTTTGCTGATTTACCTCGGGGTCGTGCTGGCGGTGATCAAATACAGAGTAACCAAACAGGCTGAAGCGGGAGCCTACAAAATACCGGGAGGATATGTCGTACCGTTTTTATCTGTGATGGCGATTCTCTGGTTCCTGTCGAACTTACCGCACAACGAGCTCACGGCAATGTTGATTTTTCTTGCATTGTTGAGTGTTATCTATTTAATAACTAACTTGTTGAGAAAGAAAAGCGCTTAGTAGTAGAGCGTTTGCGAAATAACGTTGCAATGCAGGCAATAGTGTTCTCGTGTTTATGTGTGCGAGTGTTCAGGTGCTAATATAGGAAATTAATCAACTGATAGAATACGTTAACACTTTAACACCTGAACACGCTTACACTGTAGATTGCGCGGTTGTTTAGGAATGATTATAGTAGAATGGACTGAATGCGGTTTAAAGGAGTTAGCTAATGAAATATCTAACAAAAGCCGATTTTGACGTCGCTCGTGAAAATGCACGTCCGCATATTCATCGTACACCGGTCATGCACTCTGCCACTTTAAGCGAGATGACCGGTGCTGAAGTCCACTTGAAGGCTGAAATGTTTCAAAAAGCAGGATCCTATAAAGTACGCGGCCCCCTTAATGTGCTTGCTCACATGTCCCGGGAAGCCAGGGAACGCGGGCTGATTTGTGCTTCAGCCGGTAATCACGCGCAAGGCGTTGCGCGAGCAGCGAGAGAATATGGCGTCAAAGCAACCGTGGTCATGGCTCATGGAGCGCCCGAAGCCAAAATAAACGCGACCCGTTCTTACGGCGCTGAAGTCGTGCTGCACGGCAAGGTCTGGGATGATGCCTATCTTCATTCTCTGGAACTGCAGAAAGAACACAACCTCACCTATATTCATCCCTTCGACGACCCTCTTCTGGTGGCTGGTCAGGGAGGCGTCGGGTATGAGACCATCGAAGATGTTCCAGGCCTTGACATGCTCATTGTGCCCATAGGCGGGGGCGGCCTGATTGCAGGTTGTGCTCAAATCGTCAAATTAATTAACCCGAAAGTGAAAGTGGTCGGTGTTGAAATGGCCCTGGCGCCGGCGATGAAACGAAGTATTGAAGCAGGGCGAATTATCACCCTGGATAAAATCCCGATTATAATCGATGGTCTCGCGGTCAAAACCGTCGGGGAATATAACTTTGAAATTTGCAAAGCCTTTGTTGATGATATTGTCACCGTCGCCGAAAAAGAGATTTTTGCTGCCATTCCCTGGATTATGGAAAGATGCAAACTGGTTGCGGAGGGTGCTGCGGCGGCGTCCGTCGCCGCTTTGCTTACGGAGGCTGTCAAGCCACCGGCAGGCAGTACAGTCGCTTGTGTTCTGAGTGGTGGCAATCTGAATTTATCCGCACTACAAAATATGACGTGGAATTAATGAAAATCAGGAGACAAGAAAGATGAAAACAAAAACTTTCAAAACATTCGGATGCAACCTTATTATCGTTCTTTTTGCATTTAACATACTTGCAAGTGCCAATCTCCATTCCTCTGACAACTATGAAGCTCTGGTTGTTTTATTTAAAGAATGGCGGGAGTTTGAACGTCCCCCACTGCTGGACGGAGCACCCGACTATACGGAAAAAACCTTTGCCGGGCGATACGAGTCTTTCAAGAAAATTAGACAACGATTGCATGAAATTGACCCTGGCCTATGGCCGGTTGAGCAAAAAGTAGATTGGTATATTATACTCGCTGAAATGAACGGGTTCGATTTTAACCATCGTGTCCTGAAGCCATGGGTTCGAGATCCGGCATTCTACAAATCCATCTGGAACTACAAAAGCGATGTTCCCGCCCATGAAGGCCCGACACACCACATGGTTACCGAACTGTGGACCTACAATTTTCCGCTTGCCAAAAGCGATGAGGCTCGCCTGATCGCCGACCTCAGCGTTATTGCACCACTGATGAAGCAGGCGCAAACAAACCTCACCGGTAACGCCCGCGAGCTCTGGATTACCGGGATTCGGGATATCAGACAGCAAAGTGCGAATCTGGATGCTATTCGGGAAAAGATTGGTGATAAAGCAAGTGTAGAACTGGAGGGAGTCATAACTAAAGCCAAAGCAGCCACCGGTGAGTTGATAACCTGGCTTGAACAACAAGCGCCGTCAAAGACGGGGCCGTCCGGAATTGGCAAAGAAAACTACACCTGGTATCAGCAGAATGTTCATCTGGTGCCCCTGAACTGGGAAGATGAAGTGATGCTGCTAAAAAGGGAACTGGCGCGGGCCTGGTCGTCTCTGAAACTGGAGGAGCATCGCAACCGGCATTTACCGGAGCTGAAAGCGGCGGCAACTGAAGAGGAATTTAAAGAGCTCACCGAGCGCTCGGTAAAAAAGTTTATGACCTTTCTTAAAGACAAAGAAATTGTGACGGTAGCGGATTATTTCGAACCCGCGTTAAGAGCCCATATGGGCCGGTTTATCCCGGTAGAGAAACGAAATTTCTTTACCATTGGTATGCATTACAGTCCCCTGCCGCTGTATTCCCACTTTTACCATTGGTTTGAACTGGCGCGGATGGAGCACGAACCCCATGCCAGCATACTCCGGCGTCATGCATTGCTTTACAATATCTTCGACAGCCGTAACGAAGGCACGGCTACCGCGGTTGAAGAGATGTTTATGCAAGCGGGTCTGTATGATGATAATCCCCGCGTCCGTGAAATCGTCTGGATCATGGTTGCACAACGGGCTGCAAGAGGCCTTGGCTCCCTTTACGCCCATGCCAATGAAATGACCATGGAGGAAGCCGGCAAAATCCACAGTGAATGGACCCCGCGCGGCTGGATGAAAACGGAACGCGAATTGCTCATTTTTGAGCAGCACCTTTATGCGCGCCAACCTGGCTATGGTACCAGCTATATCGTCGGTAAATATCTACTGGAAGAAGCAATGGCAGCCTATGCCCGGCAGAAGGAAAACCAGGGAGGCCCGTTTAAGCTCAAGGACTTTTTTGATCAATTGAATGCCATTGGCAACATTCCGATTTCTCTGGGCCGGTTGCAGATGACAGGGATGGAAGATCAACTGGTTAAGATGCTGGCGAATTCAAAGTAAAAATTTGAGAGTAAAGGCATAAAAATGTTACACCGGCACCATGAACCTAAATTTAAAAATAGGAGAAGGATTAGAGAATGTTAAAAAGAAGAAAACAAGTGGGAGAGTCTGATATGACCAAACCGCAGGCCGACGAACCGACCCGGCAGAGGCCGCTCCGGCTCTGGCCCGGCGTTGTCATCGTGGTCCTGCAGTTGCTGGCCAGGTTTGTCGTCCCTGAAGTCTTCCCTGAGGCCGCAATCTATGGGATGATGGGTAGCGTCTTCGTTGGCGGCTTGGGTATAATTGTGTGGTGGCTATTCTTCAGCCGCGCTCTCTGGTCCGAACGCCTGGGCGCCATTGGCCTGATGGTAGTTGCCGGATTCGTGACACCGCTCTTCCTCCACGTGTCGATTGCGACCGGCGGAATGGGATTTCTGTTCATCATGCTCGTCGTCCCGAGTCTGAGTCTCGCTTTGGTCATCGGGGCGGTGGCCAGCCGTCGCCTCTCTGACGGACCACGGCGTGTGACGCTGGCTCTGGCGATCCTTTTCGCTTGCGGAGTGTGGACGCTCCTCCGGACCGGCGGCGCTACCGGCGAATTCGATAATGATTTCGCATGGCGGTGGTCGGAGACACGCGAGGAACGGCTCCTGGCACAAACCGTCGACGAGCCGATGGCGCTCTCCTCGGTTACGGTAACAGAGACCGGAGCCGAATGGCCCGGCTTTCTCGGACCCAATCGCGACGGCATCATCCACGGCGTGCGCATCGAGACCGACTGGTCTGCGTCGCCGCCGGTAGAGCTGTGGCGCCGGCCGATCGGACCGGGCTGGTCCTCCTTCGCGGTCCACGGCGACCTCCTCTACACCCAGGAGCAGCGCGGTGACGACGAAGTCGTCGGCTGCTATAAAGTGTCCACCGGCGAGCCGGTATGGAGACACGCAGACGAAGCCCGGTTCTGGGAGTCGGTTGGCGGTGCCGGTCCTCGCGGAACGCCAACGCTCAGCGACGGTCGCGTCTACACATTCGGTGGCACCGGAACCCTGAATGTACTTGACGCCGGCAGCGGCGCCGTCATTTGGGCGCGCAACGCGGCGTCCGACACCGAGGCGAAACTCCCGCTCTGGGGTTTCGCGAGTTCGCCATTGGTGGTCGATGACGTCGTTATCGTCGCTGCTTCCGGTGCGCTTATCGCCTACGACCTCGCCACCGGCAATCCGCGCTGGTCCCGCCCGGACAGTAGTGGAAGCTACAGTTCGCCGCATCTCATGACGATCGACGGCGTCGCTCAGGTCCTGACGTTAAATGAAGCCGGCTTGAGCAGCGTCACGCCGACCGACGGCACGCTGCTCTGGCAGCACGCGTGGCCCGGCTACCCCATCGTGCAGCCGGCCCTGACCGCGGACGGTGACATCCTGATCAGCGTCAGCCAGGGAAGTGGCATGCGCCGTCTCTCAGTCACGCACGGACCCGACGGATGGACCACCGAAGAGCGCTGGACCTCGCTCCGGCTGAAGCCGTACTACAGCGAATTTGTCGTTCATGATGGCCATGCCTTCGGTTTCGACGGCAGCTTTCTCGCCTGCATCGACGTCGAGGACGGCAAGCGCAAGTGGAAGGGCGGACGTTACGGCGCCGGCCAGCTATTCCTGCTGGCCGACCAGGACTTGCTGCTGGTGTTGTCGGAGAAGGGTGAGCTGGCGCTGGTCGCAGCGGCTGCCGACCAGTTCACCGAGCTCGCGCGGTTCCCGGCAATCGAGGGCAAGACCTG
>SMXC01000068.1 GCA_004356825.1 Caldithrix sp. | reverse complement strand
CCTCATCAAGGCTTGGGTCAGCAGGTTCCTGAAGGATACAAACCTCAGAGACATGGAAAAGTGCGTAAAACTCCCATTCTTGGCGGCTTATGTAATCATTATGATAGGATCGCAGCATGATGGATAGAGTTTTTCACCCCCCCGGGTATTTCATTTATGTAATTTATAATACAATTTTGTTATCTGAACCTCAAACAAGTTGCTTAATTATCCAGTGAAAATGGGGAATTCTTACCAATGCTTTTTCTTTAACTTATTTGATTCATAACTGCAAATTTAACAACAGATAAAGATACGCTCAGAAGTATTTGGGTCTTCCATAAAACACTCCTTTTTAAAAGTCAAGCATATTTTGGTATTATTGTTGCTTGGAGCATCATGCTCATTTAAAAGAGGTTAAAGTTAAGAGACAACATGTATGAGTGAAGATAGAGGTAAACGTAATGATAGAAACACAAGTTGTTGATCTAAAATATCGTTTCATTTTGGTTGTCGTAATATGTAGTATTTTCTTCACTCATATATCGGTAACAGCTCAGGGACTTAACATCTGGAATCCGGCGGATCGCAATCTACCTTGGACATCTGAGATAAATCCAGCGGTAATTTCTTTTCAGCATGCAAAGGTTTCTGCTGGTCTTAAGGTGTTTCATTTAGGTTTTGTACCTGATGCCTCCTTTAGCCTTCGCGAAAACCACGTAAATATGAGCCTGCCATTCTATCTGCCATACCAAATTGGTGTCGGCTTTGATGTTCGCTACTTCGAAGGCGGAATTTATTCCGAGCTGGCCGGCGCCCTGCTATTGAGTCGTGAATTTTTCCATCGATTCTCTTTAGGTTTCAAAATTGGCATAGAACATAGATCTTTTAGCCGTGATAATTTCAATTTAGTTGACCCCAACGATCCGGTATTAATGGGTAGTTTGGCCTCGAAAAGTTTAAACCTCGGATTTGGTGCATATTGGAATCCAGGAAGTTTTACTTTTGGAGTGGGGATTGACCATGTGAATCGTGCCAACATCGGCCTTATGAATCAGGCTCTTCTGCCGCGTGAAATTTCTGCGGCGGTTGGCTATAATATTGGGATATTAACCCCAACATTAGTCTTGTATGATGACGGTATGAGTAAATACCTCGGCATCTCAATAGCGGCAACACCAAACACCTCCAGTCAGGTGCGCTTATCCTACAAAAACGACATGCCATTCAAAATAGAAGTGAGTCTCAATCTTTCTAAAAATAGTAACCTAACATATGGCGTCGACCTGCCGACCAAAGGTACGCATACGGTTTCTAACGGCTCACATGAAATATCATACTGCCACATCTTTGCACGTGAACCTGATATTGCCGTACCTGAAATTTCGTTTTCTACGCTGGAACTTCAGATACTGGAAGAAACAATATCGCGAAGTCTACCTTCTGAAATGACACTCGAAACTCTGGCAAATTTAGATGAATTAGCGCCTGAGTATCTTTCCCCTATCCGACAATTCAACCAAAAAATTATCTTAACTGCAGGCAGCCTCACTCAGGACGAAACTGAGTTAGATCGTAAGAATCGTTTTCGACGTCTTGGAACGGCCGTTTCTAAAATCACGCTCCATAACTCGGATTGGAAGATTATGGTAAGGGCGGATGATCATACAATAGAAGACGCCGGGTTGCTGAAAGATTTTCTTCTGCAAAATCAGATAGTTACTGATAGCGAAATCACAATTGTGGAATTTTCTTCCCAGGAACGGGCAGACCTTGATGGATTTGAGCCGGGTTGCATTACAAAAGTACATAAAGAATTACAACTATCTGCGGTTAATCTCATTATGCAGTTGGTTGTATTAAGTAAAACTCGTCGCACTCAAGGATGGCAATTGCAGATTCAAAATTCTCGCGGTAAAGTGGTCAAGAGTTATGCTGCCAAAGGTATTCTTCCTGAAACACTCATTTGGGATTGGACTGATGTGAATCGCAAAATTGTAAAACCGGGGCGTTACACGTTCCATTTAGAACTGAAGGCTAAAAGCGGGAAATCATTAAAGTCTGATATAAATCAGATTAATGTCACCTATATTAAGCGCAAAGTAATGCTTAAATTTTCAAGCTGGGGGCCTGGATCAAGACAGTTAATTAATCGAAACCATGGAACATTAAACTGCGAAGAAAAAATTGACAACAATGTAATTAAAACAAATAATGAAAAAGATAGAGAGAAGAAAAATGAATCCGAAAATTAAGTTCAAGAACAATAAACTTCAGTTTTTATGTTTGGTTTTTTTGGGAATGCTGCTCGTCATATTTATATCTTGCAGGCAATCGGCTGGTCAAAATCAGTCACCACAAAGGCCGACGGTACAAAATGAACAAGTTCAGAATCAAGCCAGTGAGGATGCAGCTAACAATGAACAGCTTTCTATTTGGAATATCATTCTGATGACCGATTGGCTATTTTGGCCTTTTGTTATGTTAACCATCGCCGGGCTCTTGCTTATATCGTATCGCACACTTCTGGAATATCGGGAGAAAACTCGCGCACAGGAATTTTATGTAAGGTCAGCTCACGAAAGTGACATAAACTCGCTCGTTGAGACAATCCAGAATAGTAAGCCTAACCGCACCAGTCAGCTTATCCATCTCATGATAAGGACATTTAACAAAACTGGTCGTGCAGAACCCATTGCAAATGATGTTGACCAGTTTTTGAACGCTGAGCGCAATTCGTTTGCAACTTTTAACCGTATTATGGATTTTCTTTCGGATACGGCAGGCGCTCTTGGACTGCTTGGTACCGTTTGGGGAATTTTTGTGACTTTTCATGGCGGTAAGCTCGATGGACCAACGATTTTAAGCGGAATGAGTGTTTCTCTGATTACGACTCTTGTCGGGTTGATTATCAGTTTGGTTTTAAACATGGGTACCACTGCGGTTTTCGCTCTGTTCAATGGAGAACTTAATGTGCTTTTTACCAAGGCCAAAGAAACACGTCAAACTTTATTAAGTCTTGAAAAGAGATCTCAGTTCGATGGTAAGCCCGGTACCGCCTCTGTTCGTCCGAAAGTGCGGAAAGACGAAGTCGTTACTGTCGTTGAGAGTGAGTATTAATAATGGCACCGAGAGATCGTGATAAATCAAAACTGTCTAAAATTGGGTTGTAGCGTTATGAGATTTTCAAGGCAATTTTCTCGCAGGTTTAGCAGGACTGGAGTTTTGATTACAAAAGGATTCTTGTTAACATATCTCATACTGTGTGCATTAACACCTAAAATATCTGCCGGTAAAGAAGCAGGCAAGGAAAGCGATAAAAAGGATCCGAAAAAATTGACCGCACCTGCAGGGGTCTGGATTGAATCACTTAATAAGCCGTTAGCAGCCGGCACACAATTCTCATTAAATATCCTGGTGGGTAATGAAATGCAACCCATTGATGGCTTATTTGGGATTAGCTTCGAGCTGCATTATTCCAGTTCAACCTATTTAGAATTTGTTGAACCAGTAGAGGCAACGGCTGGACCATTTTTAGAACCTGACACTTATACTTTTACCCGGCATGAACCTGAAAATCAAATATTTTTTCTGGCTGTTAGTCGCAAACGCGGGGCAGCAGGGCAAAGTGGATATGGACAGGTTATGCAATTGCTGGCAAGAATTACTAAAGGAGCGCCACCACTATGGCCGGTTTGTTTTGAAATTAAAAATATATCCGCCAATGATTATGCCGGAACGGCCGTTCCAGTCCAGGCAGGCCCTTCATTGTGTTTAACGGTTGCGGATACTCCCATTGATGTTATGCCCAACCCATTTACACCTAATGATGATGGTTCAAATGATCAGGTGGAATTCAAACGTGATGGTGGCATGCCCGGCAATTGGTCAATCTTAATTATGGACCGCTCGGGGCGAGCTATCAAACGTTTGACCAACGGGGAATATTTCTGGGATGGCCGCAACGAGAAACGTCACAAGATGTTGCCGGGTATTTATTTGTATGCGGTTCATAATGGTAAACAAACTATAAAACGTGGATTGCTATGGCTCATTCTTTAGAATAACACAAATTAGAAACGAAAACTTTTAACATAATTTGATATTACATGACCTATGAGCATTTTAAGAAAAAAACAAAGTTATTTACAAATGTCTCTGATAATGGGACAGATATTACAAAGTACATTAAGTATTCATTATTTGCGAAATATTTTATTTGGGGTATTCATTATTACCGTGGGTACGATTTCCAGTTTTGCACAAACTACTCACGCCGCAAAACATAAGGAAACAACCGTCCAATCCCAGGGACTTCGGTTGCGTTACAAGCAGATCGATGCTTCAGGATTTCCAAAAATTGTGTCATATGTTAACGTGAGTGATGATGCTGGTTTTATGGTTGCTGGATTAACCAAAGATGATTTTTTAGTACACGAAGATAATGTGTATGAATTCCCGATTGAAGTAGACGTGGAAGGAATAAGCGTTGTTCTTGTACTTGATCGAAGCCTCAGCATGCACGAGTCTAATTCTTTCGACGATGTAAAAGCTGCGGCTTCTAACTTTATCCAACTATTACATGGTCAGGATCAGGCTGCCGTCATTAGTTTTAATAAAGACATAACGGTTGAACATCCTTTTTCGAGCGACAAAACGTCGTTAATCGCAGCGATTTCTCGCCTGGTTAGCGTGGGTGCAACCCACCTTAACGATGCCGTGGTCGAAGCAGCCAATCTGATTGAAACACAAGAAGGGCGCCGGGCAATTATTCTTCTAACCGATGGCGCGGACGGAGGCAGCGACAATTCACATCGAATGGCGATAAATAGCGTTCAGGAAACTGGTACGCCGTTGATTACAATTGGCTTAGGATTGGCTTCGGGCAGCCCTCAAGAAAAGGCCCTAATAACTTTTGCTGACGCTACAGGCGGGTTGTATTTCGCCAGTCCTACTTCTGCTGACTTGCTAGGGATTTATTCAGCCATCGCATCACTCTTGCGCTCCCCGTACAAAATCAGCTACACAACACATAATACAGCTACCGACGGCAAGGTTAGACATGTACGAATTGATGTCCAGGACCGGGGCTTAACCCATCAGGATACGGCCAGTTATCGGGCTCCGAATCACATTGTCACTGTTGCACCCGTTACTGCAGCGACAATTAGTCCGGGCATTGAATTTGGGCTGGACATTGAAATTCCGTCGACCAGCAAATATCTCTACCACCGTATGAAAAATTTTGATATGACTTTAAAATATGATCAAAGATATTTTAAAGTTAAACAACCTTTTGAGCAAAATATTGTTGCCGGCTCACTCTTTGGAGCGGTTTCGGATCATGATATAAATATCCATGTAGATGAAAACAGCGGGCTCATTACTTTGACTTTGAGTAAAAATGCAGGCTCCGGGTTATTAGAAGGGCGCGGACAGCTCGCTCATATTAACTTTGAAACGGATATAAATTTATCAGATAGTACATCATTTACATTTGAGATAGCTGATCACCAAGCTACCGATGAAAACAATTGGCCAATCGCCACACAAGCGCAAGACCTTACTCTTCTTAGCTATGGACTCATTGTATGGCCCGGGGATATTGACGAGAATGGTACAGTGGAATTAATTGACGTCACCCTACTTGGTGTTTACTGGGGTATCACCGGACCAGGACGTCCCACGGAACTAGACCTATTAGCCTGGAAACCACAACTGTCAGGTCGTTATCCAAGGAAATCCGCCGCCCACGCAGACACAGACGGCAGTGGCCTTATCAATGAACGTGATCTCGTACCAATTGGTTTGAACTGGGGTAAAAGCACGTTCTCTACTTCCACAGTTGCTAAACAAATCCCGGCTGTAACATCAAGCGCACCACTGGGAAATCTGCGAACGAAGTTATCCTATTCAGATGAGCCGGGTAAATATTTCCTTCATTTGGTTTATGAAGGATCACAGGCTGCCCTGATTAGGGGCACTACGTTCAGTGTTATTTATCCCTCTGATAACATGGTTATTACGGCAGCAAAAGCTGGAAAAGCCTGGCCGGCGCAACCATTATTCATTTCTTCACCTGATCAAAATAGTGGCAAAATTGGAGTTGCAGTCATGCTAACGGCAGATTCGCCTGCGTTAGAGCAGGGCGGTGAGCTGGTGAAGCTCGAAATCCAATCGGAAACTATTCCAGACCTGGCAAAAATAAAATTTGAAAACGCAGGACTGGTCTCAGCGGACGGTGTGATCCATGACGTATTGGTAGACAACAGTATGGCGGAAGCCACTTTAACAATGCCAACTAATTTTACTTTGTTTCCTGCGTATCCGAATCCATTTAATCCGAGCACCAAATTACGTTATGCCTTAGCAGAAGCAGGAGAGGTTCAGGTGCGTATTTACAACGTAACCGGTCGTCTTATTTTGAGTTCCGCCGAAAACAAATTCGGACCCGGTGAGTACATCTGGCGATGGGATGGTCGAGACCAGAATGACCAAACAGTTAGTACAGGTGTTTATTTTGTGCAGTTTAGATTTGAATCGCTCAGCGGGAAAACATGGACAGGGGGACAAAAAATTACTTTAATCAAGTAGTGGCTTTGTCGAGTGAATCGGTTAAAAGTCATTTTGCGCTAATTTATTTTCATGAAATATTCGGGATAGAGGTCAAAATTAAGTGACAGTCTTATAAATTATCTGTGTCAGTACAATTTGTAATTTGATATTTATGAGCTGTTGTTTTGCGTTTTTGTGCGCTACAAATAATTAAGTAAGAGGCGTGTTATGGGAAAAAGCAATTTAATGATTCGTTTGATTGATATCGTATTTATTCTCTTGTTCGGATTTATTGCGGTATCAGAGATTAATTCTGCAAAATCAATTGTCCCACCCAAAAGTACGGAAGTTACAGAAGATTCCCCTGAAGGCGCCCACATTGTAATAGTGGGGATAGAAAAAAAGGGCATCTTTACTATTGG
The DNA here is from genome assembly GCA_004356825.1 of Caldithrix sp. Taxonomy (GTDB): domain Bacteria; phylum Zhuqueibacterota; class Zhuqueibacteria; order Oceanimicrobiales; family Oceanimicrobiaceae; genus Oceanimicrobium. The sequence goes on along the minus strand of SMXC01000068.1, from coordinate 5,965 downwards.
CAGAGGTGATATTGTATTTACAGATCTGTTTAAATTGCAGGAGTATTTCACAAAAGTAGCCTACGAGTCAAGGTCGAATGGCAAAAAGGTAGGAGTGCGCATACGGGCAAGTTGGGATGCACCAGTGGAGTACACTTTGGCCGTTGCCAAAATTTGTAAACGTCTGGGGCTACCGAAGGGTATTGATGTAGTCAGAGTTATTGGTAAATAGGAGTAATTCAAGTGAATAACCGACGATTCATGATTCGTTTGATTGATATAGCTTTAATTATTTTGTTTGGTTTTATCGCAATTAGCGGGCTGAAAACAGAGTATGTCAATCTGCCAAGTGGCAGCAATAGTCAAGTAACAAAACAGTGGCCACATGAGGCCACACTACATATCTATGGCAATTATTTCGTTTTGCAAGACACAGATCGTGAAGAGAAATTGCGTAATTTACAAGATTTGGAAGTCATGATGGTTGAAGTGAATAATTATTATCTTCAGAAACAATATAAATTTGTTATAAAAATAGAACCTCATAAATCCAGTATCATGCAAAGCTTAATTGACGTATTTGATATTTGTCAACGGAACAACATAGACAAGAATCTCAATTATGATGCAATTTAAAAATTATATAAAAAATCAAGATAATCTATTTCCTTTGTCGGCGCTAATATCTTGTGCTATTTTGCTGATTGTGTTTATTATGGCGCAAGTATTAACCTATTCCTCCCTTGATGAGACGGAATTGTTGAATGAAAAAATGGAGATTCGAGAACTTGTTAAGTTAAAGTTGGCTCCCCAGAGAAGCAAATCTCGAGAGCAAAACTCGAATCCCGCGAAGGCTGAAATCGGTAAAAATGAACAACCAGCGCTGCAACATGCAAAACGAACCCGAGTTGTAGCGGCATTGATACAGGGTTTTGATATTGAGAATCATATTTCGAAAATAAACTCGGCCAGTCGCAAAGAAACCAATCATCAATCCCAACAGAGGACAGAAATAACTATAAATTTCGCAACTAATTTTGAAGGGCTTGAAACTGTCAAATTTAACAGCGAGTTTAATAACCGCTTATCATCTATATCCAGAGGACGGAAAAGGGACATGAATAATGGGCAAGGACCATCGGTTCAAACTGGTGTTGGAAGCCGCAGGGGAGTAATTTCCAGTTTAGATGGCAACGCGATGGCGGGACGCGCCACCAGACGTTCATCGCGTATGGCAGATCCTGGCTCAAGCGGGCCTAAAATTAGCTTTCCTACAGTTTCGGGTGGATCTGAAGCTACGCTTGATTTGCATGCCCTCATTAAATGGATGAAAAATCACCCGGGCAGCATTCCCAAATTAGTAATGTATGAAATGGGCCACAAAGATGGGGATTTGGCTTCGTCAGTTGCCTTTACAATGAACAACCGTCGATTTCGTCTTTTTCTCTCATGTAACGAAGTCGAAATGTTGTTGCGAATCTGCCTCATTGAAGATAACTTCTTTACTTTACTCAAGGATAATGGAATCAAAGAGCAGAGCAACTATCTCACAACTGGTAATGTGATGAGGGATAATAGTCAAATTAAATCACTCATCAGCTCACGAGAGGCGCCGCGAGATAATGCTGCGGCGTTTTACAATATTTTCTGGAGCTGGTGGAAGCAACAGGAGAAGTAAGAAAAAGCACATATATAAATTTCAGAATGATACGTGAAGTTTTTTAATTCTTATTTTAAAACAACGATATAAAAGCGAATCAAAAAAATTTAAGGAACAAGATGTCAAGTAAATTCAAGTTTTATTGCCTCATAAACTGTCTGATGTTAGGTTTAACTATTGGATGTGCTTCATTTAATAAGAAGGCCGGAAACAGAATGGACATTCCGCCCGGTTTGGATAGCACAACGGTTGTGATTTCGTCCAAGATGGCAGACGAAAATTTCGTTTCATCGAGACGAGAAAAAGAAGCTAAAGAACTGGCCAAAATTGGTAAGGAGAATTTGACACAGGTTGATGAATTTTGGTCTTATCTTTCGCGGAGCGTAAGAAAAGAAGATGCGATGACTGAAAATGAAAAACAGCAATTTGACCGAGAATTCACTCAGGGTGCAAAAGCGCTTAAACTTGTGAAAAAGTTATCAAAAAATGGCAAAGATCTTCAGCCTGTGGAAGCTGCGTTTGATCAGTGTTTAAAGGCTCAGCATCATTTGGAACAAGCTTTGCGCATTAATCCGTTTGATAAAAATCCCCGTATGCTGTTGTCAGTTACATACTACTATTTACAGCATCATTTTGGACTTCAGGGCAATCACGCCAAAGCGGTTGAAATTCTGGAGCGCTTGATTCGTATAGAAAAGGGTGAACATGAGTTATTTCGCTTGCTGGCAGAAAACTATCTGGCTTTGAAGGAATATGATCTTGCCTTTAGTAATTTCAATAAGGCACTGGACGTCATGATAAAAATCAGCTTCGATGCTCCCCCAGACACCTCCATGCTTTTCTATTATAACCATGCAATGGGCGATGCATACGCAAGAAAGTACGATGCAACAAATGCTGTTAAAACCTTGAAGATTGCCAGGGAATTCGCACGCACTGAACAGGAAAAATCGGACGTCAACAACTATTTAAATTGGATAAAGTGGGATGGCGGAAATATTCGCGCCTCGGAAGTTTGGGATCATGTGTTAGAATTGGAGACATCGAAAAACTATGCTGAGATGGCTAAAGCATGCGTTAATTTGCTGCCAAGTCTGACAACTAACAAGGCAAAAATAAGTGTGATGCATCAAGTAGCAGTAGTGGAGTTCGAATTTCTCGATCAAATAGAGCAGGCCGTAGAACGCATGCATCAGGTTTATGAAACGTTATCCGGCACGAGCCTGGAATCGGACAGCCTGGAAATACGACCTTATCTGGATACTTATGGAGCCATGCTATACCGTTTGGGAGTTGAAGCACTTAAGAGAGAAGATAAAAAACTTGCTTTGGCCTATTATCACAAAGCCGCTTCATTTGAATGGGAGCAGGTAGCTAAAGTCTTTTACGAGCTGATGGGTTTGTTATGGAATAATTCGGAACAGGTTATTACCTATGGTGAAAAGGCCCTGGCTCACCACAATGGACTCTCTGAGCAACAATACTGCAATTTAATGTCCAGGATGACCAGGGTACATAAAAGCAAGGGACAATATGACGAAGCAAGAATATATTACAATAAATGGAAACAATGTCAGGAGTAAATATGAATGAATCTCGACTCTTGTTAGTGATCGCAATATGTCAAATGAGTATTGTGGGTATTAATTATCAAAAGGTGTATGGGCAATCGTCAGGAATCTCACTTGACAAAACCTTGGTGCAAACAGTTACAATCAAGAAACAGAAACTCATCACGTTTTTTGCAGAGGATTTCATGATACCAGAGAAAGAAATCAGTCGGCTTATAATTTATGATCTTAATGGGGATGGATTTGGCGATACTGACCTCGTCCGAACCTATCCAGGAGGCAGACTTTATCTGATTACTCCTAGCTCAAAAGCACAAAACATTATGAACAACTGGAGTTTTGGCGGTAACATAAAATTCACGGCCAATTCTAATGACCCGCCAAAAATGTTTGAGCAAGCGTCAGATTCTATTCAAGCCATGGGTGCGATATTTGGAGAACTTCTCAAATGTCTGCGAAGGAATTATAAGGGAAAGACAATAAAGCTGCATCTGGAACAGGATGATAATAACGTTACTTCGATGGAAATGTGGAGCTACAATCCTGACCTGATGCAATACCAGCCTCCTCCAGTGACAAAAGTGGCTGTCGAAAAACCAGTCATGAAACTTATCTATCTTGAAAAAACAGTGGTGGATAGTGTATTTTATAATCCGCATTAATTTCATTTAACGGTTAGGCACTTTACTGACGGTAGTGGACCGTTGTATTCTCAGAGTGTTTGATAGATGGGATAGATAAGGCTGATTCTTAAGCCCGTGGGCATGAGTTGTAAAGGCCCGTGGAAACTTGCTCGGACGTATGCAACTCAACTTGGTATGAATAATGTCTGGCTCAAAGAACAGGGTCTAGTTTCAGTACGCGAACTCTGGATTACGTTTACACTATCCAAACGGTTAATGAAACCTTGCGATGAACCTCCCCACAATTTGCCGCTATCTCATCAATATCATCTTTTTCGTTTTTTGAAAAAAATACAAGCTTTTTTTCTGTCAAAGTTCTTTCCATTGCTTTATTAGCAAAATCTAAATCATTCTTGTTTACTTCGAAGAAAGGCTCATGTGCCGGGCGCTGGCATCTTTCTCTCCATAATTTTTTCTATCAATTTTATCCCTTGAAAATAAAAAATTTGCGCATAGCAAAGTTTATCAATACAGCTGAGACCAGATAGGCGGTCGCAGCATAGGTCGTTTGCATATTGTAATATCTGATTAAGAACCCCATTAGACCCGTACCCATTACCACGCTTACGCCGGATATAAGATAAAATAAGCCGATCTCAATAATTCTGTTATGCCGGCCGGATTCGAATACCCAAAATATGTTAAGGAAGTAGGAAACCAGATTCCCGAAGAACCAAGCGACACCGTTAGACAACATGGCATTGAGTGAACGAGTTGCGACATCTACTTTTGCAACAGATAACCCTAACATTGCTACCACGTAGTCATTTTCTTGAAGTGCAGGGAAAACCTTCCACGCAGCAATAAGAAAAATGGTTATGTGCACGATAGTAGCAAGACCACCCGAGAGGCCATATTTCACAAACTGAACGAAGGGTCCGGATTTTATTCTTACTCCATCTTCCATTTTGGCACTTTTTCTGGCATGCAAGCTGCGCCTGCCTCTTCTAGTTCCTGCCCGGGATTCTTTAATCAGTTTCAATTAGGGCTCGCAATTTTTCCAGAAAACAGATTGTACCTTGGGGTTCCTCGAAATCGTCAAGTTTTGTCTCCGGGGTCTCCTGCGCCTAACTATTAAGTCACTGGGCGATAATGCTACCATAACATTATTGCCCAGTGAAATCCTACGGTAGGCATGAAATAATCGACAATCCTTGCAGAATCTGCAGTATATCTCGGAACTTCACGATGGGATATACTGCCAAACGTAACTCTCATTAATGAATTAAAAAGAGTGAATAAAAATTCACTTGCTTAGCGATATAATTATATTTATATTTGGTGAACATAATGACACTATTCCCGGGGAGGCAGAACTGAATTGGCATCGAGTAAGATCCGACCTGGAACTGGAGATTTCGATGCGAGGTCATTTACTGAAGAATATATGTGAACCGAATTTAATATGCAATAAAAATGACCGATAGATTGACAGATCGGTTATCCATAAACTTGTCGAGGTAACTTTTGTGGCGGATACGGTTTCGTTAAAGTTGCGTTAAAATTTGGGTAAGCATGGGTAAATTTGAGAATACAAAGCAAGAAAAAGCCCAAAAAAAATGAGAGCCTTTCAGCTATTTCTATTGAATTTAGCCTTGTACGCCAGGGGGGACTCGAACCCTCAGCCTTTGGCTCCGGAGGCCAACCTTCTTTATGAGTTAGAGGGCTCGTTAAAACTCAACTGTTACTAATTCAAACAACTTGTTGTCTGGGTACACGTCGAAGTACCGGTATATTCGATACTATTAACTGCATAAGCTCTATTTCTGTATGACGGGTGGATTAAAGGGCCGAGCAACATCCTTAGAGGGGTGCCCAAAAAATGCCCAAAAGTGGTACCAAACCATACGCATCAGTACCAATTGGTTCGGATCGTCTAGAAACAAAAAGGCGCCGTAAGCACTCTTAGATTTGCTATTTACCGGCTCCAAGCGTTGTCGGGGCGATAGGATTTGAACCTACGACCCCTTGACCCCCAGTCAAGTGCGCTAACCGGACTGCGCCACGCCCCGAATGTATTTATGTCGGACCTTCTAATAGGTCAATAATTTCCTTCAAACTAATTTTTATTT
>SMXC01000067.1 GCA_004356825.1 Caldithrix sp. | reverse complement strand
CATGCAGGCCGGATGCGCCAAAATCCTCTCCGTATTCTTTTCGCTCATGCCAAAACCGACCATGCTTACCTGGTTTTTTTCTTCTACAATAAGATTCTTGACGAAATCAAACGGCTCAACTTGTGTTGCTTCGACAATTTGGCGAATTGTTTTTCCCTGGTATCGCTTGTTCTTTTCAAGATTTACAGATGTAATCATCACTGACTTCCACGAGCCGAGCAGGTTTATTTTATCCAGGGTTGCCTTTTTGATTCTGGCAAGCATATCATTGTCTTGTAATCGGGAAATAAAGCTATTGGTGCCGCCTTCGCGGCACCACAAAGGCATCAGGTTTGACAAACCGGTGCTATAGGCAACATAAGGGTATCGATCAAATGTAACAGTCTGGCCTGCGGTCTCAGCGTGTCTGATTACTTCAAAAACTTCATCCAATTTTGGCCAATTTCGTTTCCCCTGGCATTTTAGATGGGAAATATGTAATCGAACACCTGCGGTTCGGGCGATGTCAATGGCCTCCCTAACCGCCTCGAGAAGCCGGTCATCCTCGTTGCGCATATGAGTTGCATAAACCCTGCTGGTTCCACTCATCGCCTCGCAGAGTTTACCGATTTCTTCGGTCGTGGCATACCCTCCGGGGGTGTACTCCAAACCACTGGAAATACCCAATGCGCCATTCTCCAAAGCTGTTTTTGCCAACATTCTCATTTTCGTTATTTCTTCTGAAGTGGCAGGGCGGTCGTTTAAACCGACAACCATTTCCCGAATTGTGCCCTGACCAACCATAAAACCTGCATTCACAGCTATTCCGCTCTCCATATATTTACTTAATATCGTTGGAAATTCATCCGGAGGGAAAGAGCCACCATCCTGTCCACAGATTTCGGTTGTCACGCCTTGTCGTATCTTGCTTTCTGCATTGGGATTGATCAGTAATTTTCTTTCGCTGTGTGAATGAACATCTATAAACCCTGGTGACACGAAAAGCCCATCTGCTGTGATTGTCCTGTAAGCTGACCGAGCACTCAGGTTGCCGATGGCGGTCACACGTGGGCCTTTGAGGCCGATATCCGCAGTAAAACGCGGTTTGCCGGTGCCATCCAGAATAGAGCCCTTTTGAATAATAAGATCGAAATCATAAGCTGTCCGGCAACTTTTTGTGACTGCACTAAACCCGCCCAGGCCGAAAAGCAAGCCGGCTTTTAGGGAGCGATCAAGAAAGGTTCTTCTTTTCATCTTCTTTCCTAGAGTTGGAGTCAGATTTAGCTTTAAAAGTTAATTGCCACAAAGTCTCACAAAATAGACAGAAATAAATCGACCTAATGTCATTCCAGCATGCTTTTGGCGGGAATCCATAAGTCGTCGTTTTTTCTGGATGCCCGACTAAAAAATTCGGGCATGACAGCCATTGTTTTTACAGACAGCCACAAGTTCATAAGAATGCCCTCCAGCCTATTCATACAAAAGATACCTTTCCCGAGTTGCCAGGAATTCATCCAAAGCGGGTTGCCATTTGCCAAGCAGACCATTGACATCTTCATTTCTAATTATTGTCTCTCTTATTTCAGACGTTCCGGTGAGCTTATCAAAGAAAGAACTGCGCCACGTCAGGCTGTCAGGATACATTTCGTGGATTAAGCTCACTAGTTGAACACCCATCGAATAGGGCTTGAACTTTGAGCGATCTGTGACAGTAACTACGCTTCCCTTGCAGACCCTGTCTTTATACTTTGGATTCGTAGATGCACCCGCTGTAGAAATTGGCGTGAAGGTAGTGTCTCTAAAGATAACTCCGGGCAGCTCAAGCGCATTCAGTCTTTGAGTGAACAGTTTTGCATCAATCCAGGGTGCTCCGAAAAGTTCAAAAGGCGTTTGCGTGCCTCTGCCTTCTGACACGTTGATACCTTCCAGCAGGCAGACGCCCGGATAAACAGTTGCGGTGGTCACCGTCGGCATGTTTGGGGAAGGCTTGATGAATCTAAGGCCGGTCTGGTCGTACCAGGTTGAACGGTCCCAATGTTTCATCTCAATGACGGTCAAGTGGGCTTTGATGCCATTTGCGAGCCAACCTTCTTCGTTGAACATGCGGGCAAGCTCGCCCATCGTCATGCCGTGCCGCACCGGCATCGGGTAGAGACCCACAAAGGAGCTAAACCCGGCTTCGAGGATGTTGCCTTCAACCTGAGCTCCGTTGATCGGATTCGGTCGGTCCAGAACCAAGAAAGATTTTCCTTCTTCTGCGGCGGCCTCCATTGCCAGCGCCATGGTATAAATATATGTGTAGTAACGCGTGCCGATATCCTGAATATCAAATATCAGCACATCGACCTTCGCCATCATTTCCTCTGTTGGCTTTCTGGTTTTGCCGTACAAGCTGTAAATAGGCATCTCTTTCATGGGATCGGTTTCCGATTCGATTTGCTTACCAGCCTCCTCATGCCCGCGTATACCATGTTCAGGACCGAAAAGTGCGGTGACTGTAACGCCCTCTAGCTTTTGTAAGACATCGATAATATGCTCCTTGCGAGAGTTATAACCTGTGTGGTTGGTGACGATCCCAACTCGTTTACCCACAAGTAGATGCTGAAATTCTGAAATGCGATCCAGCCCCGTTTGAACGGGCTCTGTCTGACAAGCAGAAAGAAGCAGAGAGATAAACAGGATGCATATTTTACAATACATGAATAACTCCCCTTTTAAATCTTAATGAAAATGCGTTTCCGATACAATATCGCCATCATGCCAAACCAGAACAAGACATTGGCTATGGCAAATGCGAGCGATCCATTCATCGCACCTGCCCATGATGCGAACAAATTTCGATAAATCCAGGTGTAAAGCGTGATCGATTTGCCATCCGGTCCGGCAATTTTTATCCAAATCATACTCCTCACCAGCATGCCCGAAAGAAAAAATACTGTGATGGAATTCATGCCGTAAATGACCGCAAATCTGGCCCACTTGGTGTGACCTTTAACATCGATCAGCCAGTAGCAAAAGCCCAGTAATTGCAACGCGGCCCCGGCGGTGAATACAACATACGAGCTGGTCCACAGCGACTTGTTTATCGGGAACACGATATCCCAGAATAACCCGACCAGAATGGCTACCCAGCCAACAATGAACATCCAGCCGGCTATATCCTTCTTGTCCAATCGGGAGTGCAGCAGGTGTCCGGTCAAGACGCCGAGCAAGGTCGTTGCAATCGCCGGAATTGTACTCAACAATCCTTCCGGGTCCCAATTCGCCTTCCACATGTGACCGTGCAGCAGGTGGCTGTCGATGTAGGCGGCGAAATTGCCGTCCACGCTCAAATCACCAGCGCCAAACCCCGGAACCGGGACCAGCTTCATCAGTCCCCAATAAAGAATCAGTAATCCTATAGCAACGCCGGCCTGCCCCCTTATGCTCGTATTTAGGGTGATGAGGGATGCGACAAGATAACAAATGGCAATTCGCGGCAAGACGCCAACCAGGCGCAGGGTGGAAAGGTTAAACTTCGGATAAGCGGCCATGAATAACCCAAGACCATAGATAATAAGCGCCCGTCTGACTATTTTGAGGTAAAGTTTTTTTCTTGCTGTGGCATCTTCGATTGGCTGAAACAGCGAAAAACTCATGGCCACGCCGATAATAAACAGGAAAAACGGAAAAATAAGATCCGTCGGTGTCCAGCCATGCCATTTAGCGTGGCTAAGCGGACCGTAAACGTAACTCCAACTGCCCGGGTTGTTTACGAGAATCATCCCGGCGATTGTAATTCCCCGGAAAGCATCCAGCGAAATAAGGCGTTCTTTCATGACGACTCCCCTCCCATGTGCTTTGAATGAATTGGCCAATGGTCACTCTTGGGATATCATACTCAGGGCATCTGGATGATTAATTTCGGTTATATTTTAAGAATCTCCTTGCTCAGAAGCTAATACTTTTTTCTCCATTTATTGGCATAATTTTGTTTATTTTAGAACTAGGAGGAATATCAAACAAGCCTGAACTTTTCTTGACTCGTTGTCTTCTCTCCTGAACTCATAATAAAATAGTACAAGTAATTGAAAAAAAAGTGGAAATTAAAATTAATTCGACGGATATTGCATAACCTGGTAATTTTTAGACGGTAAATGCGCCAAAAGTCCCAATGAGTCGATTCCCAACTATTGGTGTTTTTTGTTAGTTCTGATCCCGACGCAATTCATTGACAAAATCATCAAATGTCCTGCCTGGCGACTGCTTGAAAAAACGAATAGATTAAAACAAGTGACATTCCAATAAGAGTTTGAGAATGACAAAACAGATCTCTATTTTCACGGTTATTTTGCTGATCGGCTGCGCAGGAATGCTGCAGAGAAAAAGTTCAAACTGGATTGATGAAAAGCTCGCTGACATGACGATTGAACAAAAAGTCGGACAGACGATGGGAATTTCTTATGTGCCGCGTTTTTTTAATCAAGATAACTTGCAGTTTCGCAGGCTGATAAAGCTTGTGAAAGAGTACCACATTGGCGGCATCATGTTCTACAAAGGAATGCCTTATGAAGTAGCACGGTCAATTGATAGATTACAAACTGAAACTGAGATACCTTTGCTGGTGATGGCAGATACAGAATGGGGCCTATCCATGCGGGTCGAGCAGACCACCGGCTTTCTGCAAAACATGGCCATCGGCGCCACCGGTTCTGAAGAATATGCCTACGAAATTGGCAGGATAACCGCCATAGAAGCAAAAGCCGTTGGCGTGCATATCGGCTATGCGCCCGTTATGGATGTTAACAACAACCCGGATAATATTATCATCAATACCCGATCCTACAGTGAGGACCCGAAGCAGGTGGCAAGATTGGGCGCCGCCTTCATCCGCGGCATGCAGGAGCAAGGTATTTTTGCGACTGCAAAACATTTTCCGGGACACGGAGACACCGATATTGATTCACACTTGAACTTGCCTATTGTAACAGCCTCCAAAAATAGAATCCAAAGTACTGAATTGCAGCCATTCCGGGCGGCGGTCGCTGCAGGTGTTAAAGCTGTTATGGTTGCACATATCACTTACAGCGCTTTCCCTCAAATGGAAGGGAGACCTGCAACGCTGGACGCCTTTTTTATTCAAAATATTCTCAGAAAGAAGATGGGTTTTGAAGGGCTGGTTATTACAGATGCGATGGACATGGGTGGAATTACGGAGAATTATTGGTCCGGTGAGGCAGCAGTGCTGGCAATTACTGCAGGAATTGATATGCTGCTAATTTCGCCTCATTTTGAAGCCACATTCAATTTTGTCGTCAAGGCCGTAAAAGACGGCCGCATCCCCATGCAGCGAATTGACCAAGCTGTAAAACGTATTCTTCAGGCAAAGCTGGAGTTGGGTCTGAATAACAAACCAGTTTTGGATCTTGAGAAACTTGAGGCGGTACTGGCCAAACCTGCATTTCTAAAAAAATCAGAAGAAATCGCCAACGCGGCCATGACTTTGCTTCGCGATAACAAAAATGTTCTGCCATTTCAAGCTGAGAACATCGACAGCGTGCTGGTGGTAACCGTTACAGATAAAGAAGGCGGGGCATATCGAGGTGCTTCTCTGAACCGGGAGGTTGCAAAAAGAATTCCAATTGTGAGAACGGCTTATATTGACCCGCGCACAACGATGGAGGAACTGCAAAGAATAATGATCAAAAGCGATTCCGCCCAAGCTGTGATCGTTGGTACTTTTGTGAAATGGGGTAGTTCCAAAGGCTCGGTGACTTTGCCGGATACAACGGCTAAGCTATTAACTCAATTTTTTGAAATCGACAAACCGATGGCGGTCATTTCATTCGGCTCACCTTATGTTTTGCGGCAAATACCAAATGTCCCATCCTACCTATGCGCATATGGAACCCAACCGTTGGCTATTCGGGCTGCGATGCGCGCCGTTTTTGGAGAGATTCCGTTAACGGCTAAACTCCCTGTTTCAATACCCGGCTTTCACAAAATCGGCGACGGCCTGGAGCGGTCACTGCGCAAAATGGAATTGGTTAAAGAAATCCATGATGAGGTTTTGCAGGACGCCTACACCGTGCTTAACCAGGCAATAGCTGATTCGATTTTCCCCGGCGCTCAGGTTGCGGTTATTCGGGATGGTATATTGATCGCCAGCCGCGGTTTTGGCAGACAGGCCTACGACCCGGCTTCTCCTGAAATTAATACTGAAACGATTTATGATCTTGCATCCGTCACCAAAGTGGCCGCTACTACTGTTTGTGCCATGCAGCTCTGGGAAAGAAAAAAGCTGCTTTTAGATGTGCCGGTCAAAAGTTACTTGCCGAAGTTTAGAAGCGGTGCAAAAGATTCTGTGACACTTCGCCACTTGCTCACTCACTCCTCCGGCGTGCACTGGTGGGTGGACCTCTGGAATAAAGCTGGCAACAAAGCTGAAGCGCTTGACCATATTTATGATCTGCCGTTGGACTTCACACCGGGAGATTCGATGATCTATTCAGATTTGGGTCTGATTATGATTGGCGAAATTCTTGAAACCATCACAGGCAAACGAATAGACAGATTGGCCGGCGATCTGATTTATAAACCGATGGGTATGAAAAGCACAATGTTCACTCCGCCACAAGCTCTCTTGCCAAGAATTGCGCCCACTGAAATTGGCGGTAGCATGAATCGCGGTCTCATTCATGGAAATGTGCATGACGAAAACGCCCATTTCTTAGATGGCACTTCTACCCATGCTGGCCTGTTTTCAACGGCGGAGGATCTCGCTATACTGGCCCAAATGCTCCTGAACGGCGGCATCTATCAGCACCGACGCTTCTTCTCACCCAGCACTGTCAAATACTGGACGGCCCGTCAGAACCTGCCGGAGAGCAGTACTCGCGCACTCGGCTGGAGAACAACTGACGCTGAAAAATCGTCCGCAGGAGATTACTTTTCCAAGGGTTCTTTTGGTCACACGGGATTTACCGGCACCTCGATCTGGATTGACCCAAATCGACAAATGGCAATTATCCTTTTGACCAACCGCGTCCACCCGACTCGCGAACGAGGCGGCATGTACAAGGTTCGGCGTGATTTCCACAATGCAGCAATGAAAGCGTTGTTGGCAGAAAGGGAAAAATAAATACCAAATACCAAATACCAATTTTTCAGAATTGGGTTTGCTATTTGGGAGGAAGCTGCAATTCATAGGATAACTCTGACAGGGTTTCAAACCCTGCCAGAGTTCATGAGCCATTACAAATTTTACGCTGGAAGTCGAGTAAATGGGCTTTTCTAATATTGATTTAACAATTGTGGTTGTGTACATAGTGCTTTCCACAGGAGTCGGCGCCTGGATCGGCCGGCACCAGAAAAATACGACCGACTATTTCCTCGGCGGCAGACAAATCCCGTGGCTAGCGGTGACGTTTAGCATTGTTGCCACCGAGACGAGTGTGTTGACTTTTATCAGCATTCCGGCGGTCTCTTACCAGGGCGATCTGACCTTTATACAAATTGCACTCGGTTATGTTGTTGGCCGCATTTTGGTGGCGCTCTATTTCATTCCAGCCTTCTATCGCGGCGAAATGAACACGGCTTATCATTTTTTGGGGCAGCGTTTCGGGCAAACAATGAGAACGACAGCCAGCATCACTTTCATGGCGACCCGGGTGCTGGCAGATGGTGTTCGGCTTTTTGCAACCGCGATTCCGCTGGCGTTCATCATCAAAGGTAGTGGCGCCTTTGCAGATCTCACGGACAGCCAATTCTATGCGATTTCTATTTTGCTCATTGGTGTGTTGACTATAATTTATACCTGTATCGGCGGAATTCGCTCGGTTATCTGGATGGATGTGGTGCAAATGACTGTTTACATCGGCGGAGCGCTTCTCGCAGCAATCTTAATTCTAAACAAACTGCCAAATGGATTTGCCACCGTCACCGAATGGGCTGCAGATGACAACAAACTAAAATGGTTCTCCGCAGGCACAGATTTAGCGTGGAGAGATTTCATAAAACAGCCTTATACATTTTTTACGGCTTTCATTGCAGGTGCTGTTTTCAGCCTTGCTTCCCACGGCACCGACCAGCTAACGGTACAAAGAGTGCTAACCTGTAAAGACAAGCGTTCAAGTCAGAAAGCGATTTCTTTAAGCGGTTTTGTAGTGTTAGTGCAGTTTCTCCTTTTTCTATTTCTGGGGAGTATGCTCTTTGCCTACTATGGCGGCATGAGTTACCAGGATTTGGGGTTGACACGCGCAGACGGTATTTTCCCCAAATTTATTGTAGAAGAGATGCCAAACGGTATTAGTGGGCTCATCGTCGCTGCTTTGTTTGCGGCTGCAATGAGCACATTGTCCAGCAGTCTCTCAAGTTTATCAAGCGCTGCGATTCTGGATATTTATGTACCACTTGCCGGCAAAGGAAAATCTGAGGCCCAGCTCTTAAAAATATCGAGACTCGTCACCCTTGGCTGGGGTGTTGTGCTGATTATGGCAGCCCTTGCATTCATCGGCCTGGAGGGGACGGTAGTGGAAGTTGCACTTGGCATTGCGTCATATACCTATGGCGGACTCCTGGGCTCATTTTTGCTTGGTTTGATTCACAAAAAGGCCACTCAAAAAGATGCGCTAATTGGATTTGTCTCGGCACTCGTCGTAATGACTCTCGTGATCAGTACCGTGGAGATTGCCTGGCCGCTTTATACTTTGGTAGGAAGTCTAACGACAATCATGGTCGGGATTGGATCCCATAAATTTTTTAGCAGGAGTAAAAATGCGAGTTAGTTTTCTGGATTTTTAGATCAGATGTCGATAATTAATTTAGATACCAAGCAGGAGAATGATGCAAGACACCGTTTTTGAGCAGATAAAAAATCTGGTTACTGAAGCCAGAAATCCAGTTTCAGAAAATATTGATATCAAAAGCACGGAGGAAATCCTACGGATTATCAACTCGGAAGACAAGACCATACCTGCAATAATTCAATGTGAAATCCCATATATTGCTCAAGCGGTTGAAATTCTGGTTGATACTTTCAAAAAAGAAGGTAGACTCTTTTACATTGGCGCCGGTACAAGCGGTCGTTTGGGGGTTTTAGATGCTGCGGAGTGTCCTCCCACATTTGGCATCAATTCGGAAATGGTGCAAGGAATCATCGCCGGCGGTGAAAAAGCACTTATTTCTTCCCAGGAAGGCAGCGAAGATAATTTTGAAAAGGGCGCGTCAGATTTAATGAGCCGGGGATTTACTAAAAAGGACATTGCTTGCGGTATTGCCGCCAGTCTTCGGACGCCATATGTACTCGGCGCAATACAAAAAGCCAAAGAAATAGGCGCTAAAACAATTTATGTCACGTGTAATCCTCGCTCAGAATTAAAGTTAAATGTCGATGTCGCTATTTGCCCGGTAGTCGGTCCTGAAGTCATTATGGGATCAACGCGCATGAAAGCAGGAACCGCAACCAAGCTTGTTTTAAATATGCTGACTACTACCGCAATGATAAAAATGGGCAAAGTTTACGGTAATATGATGGTCGATTTAATGATGACTTCCCGCAAGCTTGAAGAACGTTCAAAGCGCACCGTCATGATGATTACGGGCATAAGTTATGAAGAAGCGACGGCGGTCATGGCAAAAGCCGAAGGGCATGTTAAAACAGCACTTGTAATGATCTTAGCCAACATTGACGCGGCCGAGGCCAGGAAAAGACTGAAATCAAGTGATGGTTTTGTCAGAGGAGCCATAGAACGGTAACGAGGTCGTCCGCTTAGTAGTAATCCATAATAATGATGAAGAAATAAGTAAGGCTGGCCAAGAAAGTCGCAATGTGATCGCCCTAGGCGCCATTGATGATGATCAGCCATTTTCCGTTCGGTGGCCCTGTGCACGTCATCACGGCTTCAATCCCGAACGTACCGCTGCCCTGCATCAAGAATCGTTTCATACCCCTTTCTTTCGAGACCTTTGCTAAAGTCAATAAGATCTCACGTATTTCTTTGACCGCGCTGATGAATTCAATATCTCGCGACCCCAGGTGACGCAGCATTGCCTGCTTCACGATCATGCTCGTGGTCTGTGGTCCAGGGGTGAACAGCCGCTTGTCGCTCGCAACAGGAATACGGGTTTTTGCTGAATGCTTTGGCGTCCTTACAGAACATTGTTGAAGCAGAAGAGCAGTCAAAGCCGTAAATTTGCTGATGTGGTGGCTAAGAAACGTTCAATTTCCTGTTTGGCTCAAGCTTTCTCCCAGATCAAGAATAATCAAGTTGCTTCAACCAGATTGAGCTTAATCTTAACCAGTTGCAGATTGCCGGATCCGTATACTTCCAATTAACGACGTAATAGTCAGCAAGCTCAGCATTGGGCAGATCGCGGTCTTTGCCGTGACGTGCCCATTCGCCCGGAGTGATCTGACCGTTCTGGGTCTCGAAAGGAATCTTTGATTAAAGGGTTATTACGATGCGATATATCTCAGCCATATCTGCTATCTCAGGGTCCAATTCATAAAATGTCACTGAAACTTTTTGCGGCGAACTTTCTGTGTCGACTTCTGCAAAGCCGTATACTGAACCAATCACCACTGGCGTATCTTTCGTCGCATCTTTTGGCATTGCCCAGTCCGGTCTGAATATTTCAAAAGAAAAGTCCGGGTTCCCCTGGTTTTCGGAAATAAGAGAATGACCAGTGGCCTTCTTATAGCTTAGAGGAGAAGCGGAAAAATCGAAAACAGCAGTTCCCAAATCCACGATCGAATATTCGATTGATCTCGTAGTACGCGAGATACTATTCAAAGGAGATTTCCAATTGAGCAGGTGTGCGCTGGGATAGTGTTGGTCGCCGGAAAATACCAGGACACCCTGAATATTATTTTCCTCGATAAAGGATAAGATTTTGTTGCGCTCAAATTTGTAACCCATCCAGCTATCGTATCCCGACCTGCCGGAAGATGTATCCCCGCCATAGTCGTTCAACGAAACACTTGAGAAAACAATTTTAAATGCAGCCTTTGATCCTTTCAACCCATTAAGCAGCCAGACAAGCTGTTCATCGCCAAGCATCTTTTTGTCTTCCCCATCTTCATTTTGCATTGGAGAACGGTACCATCGTGCATCTAACACGAAGACATCTACATCTGCGATCGAGAACTTATAATAAATTCCGCCATTTTCCACCTCAAAGGGATAGACCGGATAACTCTCCTTAAAAGCTCTTTTCGCCTCTTTTTTGTAAGGGTAAGTAGCGTCCGAATTATCCTTACCATAGTCGTGATCATCCCAGGTGGCCATCAGTGGAATACGACTGGCCATTTTCTGAAAGTTCTCATCAAATACGCGACTGTATTTGCTGCGGAATGCTTGTAGCACGGTTGTATCCGGAAGAACTGTCACACTAGCCGCAATCATCTTCTGGCGCAGGCTCTTATTTTCAAGATATTCTTCCAGTTTGTTGAGGTCGCCATCATAATCACCATACATTTGATCGCCAAGAAGCGCGACAAAAGTTGGTGAACGTTGTTCAATTTTTTCAAAGATATTAAAACCCATGTACTTTTCCCTCATGCAGGCAGAAAAAATAAAGCTGAACTTGCCCGGTTTTCCGACGGCAGGGAAGGATTTAAACTGGAACCACTGAGAATATTCCCTGTTTTCGAATTGGACTCGATACTTGTATGCCGCATCGTATTCAACATTATTTAGCATCAGGTTGGTTGAAAAAATGTCTAATTCGGAAAGCCTGTTCCACTCGCTGAAAGTACTGCTTGCTTCGTCAGTCTTTTGATACTCGATGCGCACTTTGCCGGCGTTCGTTGCCGTTATCAGGATTGGAACCTGATTATTTTGCGCGAGACCCACAACCGGTGCTCGCAACAAATCGTTGGGTTTGTCACACCCCAAGATGCTCAAAACCATAGCCAATATTGAGAGTCGCAAAAATGTTCTATTCATTTAATTTATTCCTTACTTAAAAAAAGTCCATTCATAATGCTTGATTTAATCTCAGTCATTTCAGGTAAATCAT
>SMXC01000066.1 GCA_004356825.1 Caldithrix sp. | reverse complement strand
CGCAACGAGCGCAACCCCTATCTCTAGTTGCCAGCGGATAATGCCGGGAACTCTAGAGAGACTGCCTCGGAAATCGAGGAGGAGGGTGGGGATGACGTCAAGTCCTCATGGCCTTTATGTCCAGGGCTACACACGTGCTACAATGGCCGGTACAGCGGGGAGCTAAGCCGCGAGGTGGAGCAAATCCCTGAAAACCGGTCTCAGTTCAGATTGCAGTCTGCAACTCGACTGCATGAAGTCGGAATCGCTAGTAATCGTGGATCAGAACGCCACGGTGAATACGTTCCCGGGCCTTGTACACACCGCCCGTCACGCCATGGAAGTCGGTAGCACCCAAAGTCGCTGGCCCAACCTTCGGGAGGGAGGCGCCAAAGGTGAGATCGATGACTGGGGCGAAGTCGTAACAAGGTAGCCGTACCGGAAGGTGCGGCTGGATCACCTCCTTTCTAGGGAGAAAATGTTTAGGTTCGATTGAGAATCTAAGCGTACTCCTAGGTCGAACTCAATGACAGCATGAGCCGGCACACTCTTTTTTTTATTTCTGAAGCGTTGAGCAAGGGTTTTAATTGGGCCTATAGCTCAGCTGCGGTTAGAGCGCACGCCTGATAAGCGTGAGGTCGGTAGTTCAACTCTACCTAGGCCCACATTAATTAGGTGGAGTTGGGAAGTGGGAAGTGGGCTGAAGGCTCGACCTTTTGTGATGGGGCTGTAGCTCAGCTGGGAGAGCACCGCCCTTGCAAGGCGGGGGTCGTCGGTTCGATCCCGTCCAGCTCCACAAAAAAAAATTCCAAGACATTATTCTTTTTAAATATATAGATAAAGAATTGTTCTTTGACAATTTAAGAATTAAGGCATATTTACAGATTTAAACCCTTAACTATCTGTTGTTAGCCATAGATTTTTGGTTAAGATATTAAGGGCATACGGTGGATGCCTTGGCACAAGAAGACGATGAAGGACGTGGTAAGCTGCGAAAAGCCTCGGGGAGGTGCAAACAACCTTAGAGCCGGGGATTTCCGAATGGGGCAACCCTCCTGGAGTCATGTCCAGGAATCCTTTGCTGAATACATAGGCAGAGTGAAGAGAACGGAGGGAACTGAAACATCTAAGTACCTCCAGGAAAAGAAAACAACCGTTATTCCCTAAGTAGCGGCGAGCGAACGGGGAACAGCCTAAACCCATCTCATGTTAAAGCCTGTTTGCGTTGTGAGACGGGGGTTGCGGGAATTGATTTGACCTCAAGACAGTGGGGTCGGAAAGTTACAAATCACCCTTTTAATCAAAGCACTCTGGAAAGTGTGCGCCAAAGAAGGTGATAGCCCTGTAGATGAAAAAAGAGGTGACTTTCTTATTGATCTCCCAAGTACCGCGGGACACGAGAAATCTTGCGCGAATCCGGGTGGACCACCATCCAAGGCTAAATACTCTCTTGTGACCGATAGTGAACTAGTACCGTGAGGGAAAGGTGAAAAGTACCCCTGGCGGGGAGTGAAATAGTACCTGAAACCGTATGTCTACAAGCAGTGGGAGTTTTCAGTGGTCTTCGGACTTTCTGCGAACGACCGCGTGCCTTTTGCATAATGAGCTGGTGAGTTACTTTACGTTGCAAGATTAAGGCTTTAAGAGCTGTAGTCGTAGCGAAAGCGAGTCTGAATAGGGCGTTCAGTAGCGTGGAGTAGACGCGAAGCCGGGTGATCTACCCATGACCAGGGTGAAGCGGCCGTAACAGGTCGTGGAGGCCCGAACCCACTAATGTTGAAAAATTAGGGGATGAGTTGTGGGTAGGGGTGAAAGGCCAATCAAACCCGGAGATAGCTCGTTCTCCTCGAAATAGTTTTAGGACTAGCCTCGAATAATAGAGAGACGGGGGTAGAGCACTGAATGGGCTAGGGCCCTCACAAGGGTACCAATCCCAAACAAACTCCGAATACCGTTTACTTGTTTTTCGGGAGTCAGGCTATGTGGGATAAGCTTCATAGCCGAGAGGGAAACAACCCAGACCGTCAGTTAAGGTCCTCAAGTATGAACTAAGTGATAAAGGATGTGGGAGCGCCCAGACAACCAGGATGTTGGCTTAGAAGCAGCCACCATTTAAAGAGTGCGTAATTGCTCACTGGTCAAGCGGTCTTGCGCCGACAATTGCCGGGACTTAAGTTCGTCACCGAAACTACGGATTCGTGCTTAGCACGAGTGGTAGGGGAGCGTTCCATTGACCTGCGAAGGTGGACTGTGAGGTCTGCTGGAGGAGATGGAATTGATTATGCCAGCATGAGTAGCGATAAAAGAGGTGAGAATCCTCTTCACCGAAAATCTAAGGTTTCCTGAGTAAAGTTCGTCTGCTCAGGGTTAGTCGGACCCTAAGCCGAGGCCGAAAGGCGTAGGCGATGGAAAACGGGTGAATATTCCCGTACCACCAAAAAATGTTAACTTAAGGGGTGACGCAGAAGTGACAGGTCAGCCGGACTCTGGATTGCCGGTCTAAGTGCGTAGGAGTGTGGATGAGGTAAATCCCATCCGCTTTAACTTCGAGACACGAATGGGAAATGAGGCTTTGCCAAACCAACTGACCGTAAGCATGCTGCCAAGAAAAACCTCGTAGGTTGTTTTAGGTGACCGTACTTCAAACCGACACAGGTAGATGGGGAGAGAATCCTAAGGTGCGCGAGTGATCTCTGGTTAAGGAACTAGGCAAATTAACCCCGTAACTTCGGAAGAAGGGGTGCCCTGATTAAGTGAAAGACTTCGCGTCTGGAGCTAAAAAGGGTCGCAGTGACCAGGCCTGGGCGACTGTTTACTAAAAACACAGGTCTCTGCAAAGCCGTTAAGGCGAAGTATAGGGACTGACACCTGCCCGGTGCTGGAAGGTTAAGGGGATAGGTTATCCCGACTTGTCGGGAGAAGCTTTGAACTGAAGCCCCAGTAAACGGCGGCCGTAACTATAACGGTCCTAAGGTAGCGAAATTCCTTGTCGGGTAAGTTCCGACCTGCACGAATGGTGTAACGACTTGGGCACTGTCTCAACCAGAGGCTCGGCGAAATTGTAGTACCGGTGAAGATGCCGGTTACCCGCGACGGGACGGAAAGACCCCGTGAACCTTTACTATAACTTAGCATTGGGTTTTGTCATGGCACGTGTAGGATAGGTGGGAGACTTTGAAGCGTCGACGCTAGTAGGCGTGGAGTCATCCTTGAAATACCACCCTTGTTTTGTTAGAATTCTAACCTAGGCCCGTTATCCGGGTCGGGGACCATGCTAGGCGGGTAGTTTGACTGGGGCGGTCGCCTCCAAAAGAGTAACGGAGGCGCCCAAAGGTTCCCTCAGCACGGTCGGTAATCGTGCGTAGAGTGTAAAGGCATAAGGGAGCTTAACTGCGAGACATACAGGTCAAGCAGGTGCGAAAGCAGGGCTTAGTGATCCGGTGGTTGCGTGTGGAAGCGCCATCGCTCAACGGATAAAAGGTACTCCGGGGATAACAGGCTTATCGGGCCCAAGAGTTCACATCGACGGCCCGGTTTGGCACCTCGATGTCGGCTCATCGCATCCTGGGGCTGGAGAAGGTCCCAAGGGTTGGGCTGTTCGCCCATTAAAGCGGTACGTGAGCTGGGTTTAGAACGTCGTGAGACAGTTCGGTCCCTATCTGTCGCGGGCGTAGGAGATTTGAGGGGAGCTGCTTCTAGTACGAGAGGACCGAAGTGGACGAACCCCTAGTGTACCAGTTGTCTCTCCAGAGGCATTGCTGGGTAGCTATGTTCGGAAGGGATAAGCGCTGAAAGCATCTAAGTGCGAAGCCCACCTCAAGATGAAATCTCCCTTCCCGATTCGTCGGGACTAAAGGCTCCTCGGAGATGACGAGGTTGATAGGCCATAGGTGTAAGCACAGTAATGTGTTCAGCCGAATGGTACTAATAAGCCGTGAGGCTTAACCATTATTTTTGGTTAGCAGCAGATAGTTAAGGGTTTAAAGTCAAGATATGCTAATGAATTAATTCTTAAATTGTAATTCGATTTTTTTCCGGTGGCGATAGCGAAGGAGAAACACCTCTTCCCATTCCGAACAGAGTAGTTAAGCCCTTCAGCGCCGATGGTACTGCCCTGGAGACGGGGTGGAAGAGTAGGACGTCGCCGGGATTTAATTTTTTATAAAAAAAGGGAAAAGTACAACTTTTCCCTTTTTTATTTTAGGATAGTTAAAAGAAGTTAACTGCGGTTGTCCGAAGCAAAGATAAAAGGCCTCGTGAGTCTTTGTTGACAGAAGGTGTTAATTTTTTTAAAGCTATAAAAGTAGGCTACCAATTGATAAGAAGCGGAATAATTTATTCCGCTTCTTATCAAAACATGAAGTTCCTATTTTGAAGAAAGAATTTTATACATTCCAGTGCCGCATTTCGAGCATTTACCTTTCATTGCAGGTCGTCCATTTTTCATGGTAACCCTCTCCGCATTATCCATATCTCTTTTTTCCCGACATTTAACACAATAAGCTGTCTCAGCCAATCCAATCACCTCCTTCTTTTAGATTTCCTGCCCCCGTATCCTATTGTGCCTAAATCTATAACTTTTCGGTACAAATGTCAAGCGGAAAATACAATACTGTCATAAAAAGTCGAATAGTCAAAGATTCTAAAAATATCAGTTTTTTGACGCAATCGAGTAAAAACATTTGAAATTTACATTAGTAAAGCATATTTTACCCGGTAAGCTTTTTAGAACTTAAAACAAGAGTTGGTAATATGTTCTTTATATCTTATCGGGAATAGATCGTGATAAATGAGTATAGTTATTTATAGAAATAATTTAAAAATGGTGGATTGCTGACTTAATTTTGATTTAAATTAGAGGAAAAATTATGAAATTATTCAGGAGTTTTTCAAAACAATTGGGTTTTTATTTTGTAGTAATGGTTTTGTTTAGCCACTGTGCCTCAACTACTTCAAAACGTTCTTTAAAAGAGAGGACAATCGGTCTATATGTTCAGGGTGCCGAGTTACATCGAAAAGGTAATTACATTCAGGCAAGATACCTTTTAAATCAAGCAATAGATTTTAACTCAGAATTTGCCGAGGCTTACTATGTTTTGGGATTGACATTTCTGGAGACTATGGATTTTAATACGGCCATTGAAAAATTAAGAAAAGCAGAAGAGTTGAAGACTATTACAGAAGAGCCTGACTATGATAATGCGGATATTAAATTCAAACTCGGAATCGCATACATAGGTTTGGAAGATTTTGAGAAGGCTACCAGTAGCTTAAATGAAGCCCTCGCATTGCGAAAAGAATTTGCTGACGCTCATTTTAATCTAGGAGTTATTGAAAAAAAGAATGCTAACAATGAAGAAGCTTATAAGCATTTTGAAAATGCGATTGAGGTCGACTCGGTTATGGGAAAAGCGCACCTTGCCTTGGGCATGCTTTATAAAAGTGATGGGAATTTTGAGCAATCACAAGAACAATTCGAGCAAGCCATTGAAATTAATAAAGAAAACAAGCAAGCTTATAATGAATTAGGTAAACTCTTCCGTGAACAGAAGCAGTTTGAAAAAGCCGCGAAATTCTTGCGTCGGGCTACACAGATCGATGAAAAATATGTGGAGGCATATCTGAATCTGGGCTTCGTTTACGTGGATATGAATGTCTATGAAAAAGCTTTAAAAAACTTCATCAAAACAACGGAACTTGATCCGACTCTTCCTGAAGGATATATGAATTTGGCTCAAGTGAATTATTTGCTTGCTGATACGACAGGTGCGTTGGAAAATTATCAAAAGGTCCTAAAGCTAGATCCAAAACGAAAACTGGTCAATTTCCAAATAGGACAAATATTAGATCAACAGGGGAAAGTTTCCGCAGCGGTTGAAGCCTACGGAAAGGAGATTGAAAACAATCCTGAACATGCCTTTAGCCATTTTAATTTGGCAGTGCTGGCACAAAAAACCGGACGTTTGGACAATGCGTTAGAAGAATATCGAAAATTTGTGGCGTTAGTGCCGGAAAACGACGAAAGAGCAATTAAGGTAAGAAAGATACTTACTCAACTTAAAAACTGAATTGACTCTCGCCTGAATGAACATTTAAAAAAGGGTTGCTCACTCCGAGCAACCCTTTTTTAAAAAGAAGAATCTATTTTTTCAGGGCCTTGGTCTTGGAGGACAGCTCCCATTTCCACCTCCCGAAATCGAGATGATTCCCCTGCGACCGCCGAGGCCCTTGGCATTGGCTAAGCCATCAGCAATCACCTTGGTGTCAGGCACGTCACCCTGAATTGGTGTAAAAACACTTTCCTCATCTACTGAAAGCTCTTGTATTACAAATTGAAAAGATTCCCGTAGGTCGCTTAAACTTGCCAGGGATGCCAGCATAACCGCTTCTTTATTAACGTGCACATTTTCAGCCACTAGTTTTTTACTTGTGCTTGTAGACAACCCTATTCTTTTGCCTACATCGTTAATGGCAGAAGAATAGGGTTGGGCGCTCTTGTCCTGATTGGCACTGTTTTTCAAATGCAAATCTTTAACAGGAACGAGCTCAAATTCTATATTCTCCTCTTTCTCAGTCATGAAGTCAGAGATTTTGTCTCTATTCATTGCCGCAATTGCTATGCCCAGAAAAATATGTAAAACGACGGAGAATACAACCGCTTTTCGTGTTGTTATTTTAAATCCCTTTTTAAAGCGATCTTGAATCCTGTTTGAAAGCTGGCGTAAAATCTTGGCATGCATAGCTGACTCCTTTCCAAATTTGCATATAAGTTTACTAATTTAATTACAGATTGTCAAGATTTCTATTCCCTTTCCTAAAGAAAACCTAAAATAAGTTCATTTGTTTCTGCTTTTTCTCGTCCGTTATTTTCTTCTTAAATTCTCTTTTCTTTATTTCTTTAAGGGCCTCTTCGATGTCGTTTAAAAAGCGAGACGGACTATTTTCACATCGCTCTCCAAACAGAAAACGTTTCTTGGCATTCATTAAAACCAGCTTTTTTCGAGTTCGGGTCATACCAACATAAAATAAACGGCGTTCTTCTTCGATATCTGAATCCTCACCCTTTTTCTGATAGGGGATCAAATCTTCTTCACATCCAACTATAAAAATGACCGAGAATTCCAAACCCTTGGAAGCATGCAAAGTCATGAGGGTAACGCGGTCAGCTCTCGGGTCGTATTCATCTGTTTCTGTTTGCAGGACAGTTGAGTCCAAAAAGTCGTCCAACTGACCTTCAAATGGTTTGCTTCGTAATATGAGCTGGTTAAGTAACAGTTTCTGCTTTTCATTTTTATTAAAATAATCTGGCGAAAAAAGTTCTTTCACGACGCCTTCAATAATTTCGGCGACTTTTAAGTTCTTATTTCTATAACTAGAATCGAGGGCATAGTTTTTTCGATGACTGTTTTGAAAGTTCTTTTTGTGAAAATTTGAATCAGGAGCATTTACTGATTTTAAGTAAGATATAATTTTACAGATTTCCTTTTGTTCATAAAATGGAGTTTCACCAACAGTTTGATAAGGGATCCCTGAGCGTTGAAAAGCCTCTACTAATAACCTGCTTTGCGCATGAAGGCGAAAGAGCACTGCAAAATCGCTGAAAGTTGCCTGAGCCCCCACAGCTTCATCAATTACTCTTCCTGAGTCGAAAGAAAAATAACTTGTGCCCCCCACCATTTTTTCGATTTCGTGTACGACAAACTCTGCCTCGGCTTTGTCAGTCGGTGCACTGAAAATTTCCAATTTGGTTTGACTCATAATTTCAGACCAGATATCAGAATCTTTACGCTCGGAGCTTTTTGAAATAACTTGAGAGGAAGCATTTAAAATGGATTGAGTCGAGCGATAATTCTGACTTAATATAATGGTTTTTGTATCCGGAAAGTCCTGTTGAAATTTAAGAAAAAAATCTTTATTTGCACTGCGAAATCCATAAATTGCTTGATCCGGATCTCCAATTGCGCAGAGATTGTTTCCAGCACTTGTCAAAAGTTTTAGCAGTTGGTATTGAGCAAAATTAATGTCTTGATATTCGTCAACGGAAATCCATTTGAAACGGGTGGCGTACTTGTCTAAAAAACTAGCATTTTCTCGAAATAATTGAACCGGATAAAAAATCAGATCATCAAAATCCAACATGTGGTTTCTTGTTAGTTCTGATTGGTACTTTTGATAAGTATTCTTAAATTCGCTTGAGAAATTTTCATTGCAATTTTCCGGAGAAAGGAGTTGGCTTTTTGCTTTAGAAATTTCATCGAGCGTTTGCTTGAGATCCTTTTTTTTCAATCCCGAAGTTGTATTTTTTAGAATTGTTAACTGGTCCCTGTGACTGCAAATGGAAAAAGTCGCGGCAACGCCAATTCGGTGCCCATCTTGTCTTAAAATTTGCGCACCTAAAGCATGAAATGTTTTAAGGGTCAATTCGTTGGTTTTGCCCGGATCTAATAGGTTGTTTAGGCGTTCCACCATTTGTTGAGCCGCTCTGTTTGTAAAGGTGAGCGCCAGGATATTTTGCGGCGCAACTCCATTTTTAGCAACTAAATAAGCAATGCGATGCGTGAGCGTTCGCGTCTTACCGGTGCCGGGACCGGCAATAATCATGAGCGGTTTATCGACACAGAGAACCGCTTGTTTTTGCTCTCTATTTAAGCCTCGTAGAGCTGCAAGTCCCTGTTCAACTCGTGCACTTTTTTTCAGGAACGTTTGATCTGGGGTTTGCTTACATTTCTTATCTTTTATATTTGATGTTGTGGAAATCTTAGAAGTTCCGTGATTTGGTTTTTTTGTCTCGTCGGAAATTTTTAGTTTTTGTTTTGAATTCAGTCTGCTTTTGATCTGTTCTTCAAAAAAGCCCAATTGACTGGAATATTTTGCGCGTTCCTGATCTTCAAATAGGCGGATGGTGCCATATTCTCCGTCGTATCCCGATGCAATATGAACATCACCGTTGCGCACTCTCCGAATCCCTTCTGATAAAAGTGAGCCGCCTATTTTTCTTATTTCCTCCAGTGGTGCATCTTCCAGGATATACAATTCAGGACCTAACTTTGACAGCAAAAACTCCCAACTTTCATTGACTCGTTTCGTGTTAACTCCGCAGTTATATATTTCCGCAAAAATTTCTGGTAACGGAATAAGATTCCTGAACGATTGTCTTTTTGCAGGTTTCTCGCCGGGCTTACGATCAGCCAGGCTGTTTACCCGGTGCATCACGCCGACTGTTACTTCTCTACCGCACTCCGAGCAAATCCGGTCATGCTTCAATGTTGTTTCAGGGTCCCAGCGAACTTTGCATTTTCTATGACCGTCGTAGTGATATTTGCCTTCTTCCGGGAAAAATTCAATGGTACCAAGAAATTGCTTGGGGTCACCGGTTTTAAGAGCATTAAAGAGCGCACTGTAGGAGAGTTCGGTATCAAAAACGTTTGCCTCTCTCCCTAATTTCGGTGGCGAATGCGCGTCTGAATTTGAAACCAGGGTGTAATTATCCAGAGCTGAAAGCCGCCAGTTCATAGGCGGATCAGATGAAAGCCCGGTTTCAAGAGCAAAGATATGGCCGGTCAAATCTTCGAAGCATTCTTCGATTGAGTCGAAGCCGGACATCGAGCCAAAAAGTGCAAACCAGGGCGTCCAGATGTGTGCCGGGATGAAGTGGCCTTGCGCATCGGTTTCTAAAACAATTTCCAGTAAATCTCTGGAATCAAGTCCTAAAATCGGCCGTCCGTCTGCCCGAATATTGCCGATTTTTTCAAGTCGGGCTTGAAATTTTTCCACGGCATCGAAGGAAGGCATAAAAACAACGTTGTGAATTTTTCGGACCTTGTCGTTCTTTTTGTAGATATTGCTGATTTCTCCCGCAAGCATGAACCGAACCGTTCCGTGACAGCTTTTCGGAACCTCAGCCTGGATTGATTTTGCAAATTCTTCCTTTAGGCGGAAGAGTCCATCTTCTGCAGGTATGAGCTTGTTTTTCATTTCTTCCAGCCAGCCGGGGTGGGCGATGTCGCCGGTGCCGACGACATGGACGCCTTTGAGCTGAGCCCATTTGTAGAGATATTCTAAATTAAGATTCTTACTTGTAGCGCGGGAAAAATGGGAGTGAAGATGGATATCGGCGACAATTTTCATTTTTTGCGTTCATAATTTTGTGTTACGCAAGTTAACATACTCCATGAAAACTGTCAATAGGAGAAAAAATCTAATTGGGAAAGAAGAGTATCAAAAATAAGGCTATGGAAAAGACGGGAGTGGAGAAAAATGGGCTTTTAGGTCTCCTTCTCAGCCTTTAATTTCTATATTTTCTTAATACCAAACACGCAAGCCAACTTTAAATCCATCGAGTAAGTCCGATGATCTGTTTTTGAGGATGCGTAAACCGCCCAAAACTTCAAATCGGCCAAATAAAATTCCGGCATTGGCTTCTACAGTATAAAGAGGTGCATTGCTGATATAAGCGACGGCTAATTTGGTTTCGATGATCAAAGGTTTTTTAGGAAAGAGCTGCAGGTCTACGGCGATTTCAGGACCACCATGAGTCCGGTTTCTATGAAATCCGCGAAAGCCGCCTTCGAGATTTAAAATCATTTGCGGCGAACGATAAAGAGAATAGCCATAGCGAATTCCCCAAAATGTTAGTTGATCTTTTGTATGTCCGAAACCATTCTCAAACAAATCTTCTTGATAAAAGGCCAGATCAAAAGCCAATTTGCTGCTGTGGACAAATTGGGTTTCCCATTTTAATATAAAACTTCTGACATCGCTTCGGTGAACTTGGTGGTAACTGAACTCGGTATTGAAGAAATAGCTTCGATAATCATCCGAATAGCTCATGAAACCATTTCCTGTGGCATAAGGATGAGATGGAAAGGGTCCAAACTCGGTTTCAGGCGTGCCGCCCCACAATTGGGAAATTTCACTAAAGCTTTCAAAGAAAAGCCATAGGAAAAATCTTGCCGTTTCTTCAGAGTCTGAATCGCTGCCCGATTCTTCTTCTCCAAAGTCGTCTGCAAAATCTTCCAAATCACCTTTGCCTTTCTCCTGCGCCAACGAAGGGTCTGTAATCATTAAAAATCCGGACAAAAGGCAAAAAAACAAGGCAAATTTTAAGGGTTGCATAGATTTCCCACTTTTTTTTAATTAGAAGCTCTATAATCTTTATAGAAACAAGCAAAGGCTATGCCATGAAATAAAACGTCTTTAAAAAAGAAGGCATTGATTTTTAAAGGGTTGGAGTGGCGAGATGAGTTGAGTTTACGGGGTTCTGGAGCGAAGTGTCAATTTTCTTTGCGCAAGATGTCAACCGGATTAGCAACTTTGTTAAGTCATCTTTTTTAAAATCAAGTTACTTTTGCGCAGAGCTTTTGACTTCCGACACCCTGATCGCTTTGACTTTATCAACCAATTCAAAAAGTTCTTCTTTGATGTCTGAAAATGGTTCCAACGGCCCGTCAATTTCTTTCGAAAAATCACACTCCTTCTCAAGAGCGATGGCTTCTTCGCAAAGTCTTTGGGCCTCGCGCATATTGTTTAGATGAAATTGGCATTTTGCAGTTTGATACATAAGCTCTACTCTATAACTTACGCTTTGGTATTTCGCTGAAGTGAGCACTTTGTCGAGTTCATCAAAAGTTTCTTTGGCTTCAGCCCATCTTTCAAGTTTCTGATAAATTCTCCCGCGCCGATACAGAAGAGTCGGATTGTTGGGAAAGGATTCATAAAGGTGATCCGTCATTTCAAGAGCATTTTCAAACTCTTCTTCGTTATAATAAATTGCTGCCAACCCATACTTTGCATCGACTTTCAGGAACCGGCCTTTTTCCACCACAAGCTTAACATACTCAATTCCTTGTTGTCGGTTGTTCCGCGCAAAAGGTAAAGCTCTCAAAAACTTCGATTTAGCGCTCAACCAGTATTTTTGGAGTCCAAGACCATAGTAAGCATCATAAAATTCCGGACTATATCTTATGGCTTTCTTGAAGTTTTTTCGAACTTGCGATCCGTCTCTGAAAGCTTCCAGCCATTCGCCACGCCTCGCTTTAAATACGCATCTCGATCCGTAGGCGCAGCCTAAATAAAAATAATTTCTGCCGTCTTTTTTGTTATTTTTGACCGCTTTTTTAGCTAATTTAACCGAGAGATTCAGCAGGCTGTCGAATTTTGATTCATAAATTCTCACCCGATAATTTCTCATGATTGTTTGATAGGACGTCAGTAAGCCAAAAACACCCGCAGGCTCATCGGGATAGCGCTCACGAATAATGTTCCCCAATTGAATTGCCTCATCGAATTTTTCTCGGTGATACTTATCCGCTGCTTCTTGGTAGAGAGAAAGAAAAGTTCGGTTGGATTCTTTTTCGTTTTGGGCATGGCTGGTTTCGGGTAAATACAGCGGAGCAAGCCAGGTTGATAGGGTGATAATCAAGATATAGATATTCTTAAGCGTGTGCCCCATGCTTTTTCTCCTGTAGAAGCTGTATTAAACGGTAACTGCTGATTCGGCTGGTCAAAACAATTTGAGAATTTTTAAATATAGAAACATATGGGTCAATGCGCAAACGATATTTTCTATTGTGTAACTTTTTTCATAAAACATATAAAGGAATCTCCGGCTTTCTGATATGGGTGGTTGACAAATGTACGTTTGAAAGTTATTATGGCCTCGGGTCGAACCTTCATTTTTTGGTTGAAAATTAAGGAAGAGTTTTGTTCATTAATAAAAATACTATTGTTCTCATAGTTTGCTGTTGTTTAAAAATTTGTTTAAGAACGAACCTATGGCAAAACTTAAAGTCAAATCTGGGGGTGGATGGCCGGCCATTCGATATTCTTTTCGGATGGGGAAAAAAGCCGGCGGGATTTTTAAGCTTTACCGGGCTTTGAGGAGTTCGAACACCTGCAAGACCTGCGCGCTTGGTATGGGGGGTGTTTCCGGGGGGATGCACAACGAGCTTGGGCAAAGGTTTCAGGTCTGTAAAAAATCCATGCAGGCGCAGGCCCAGGATATGCAGGCTGGTATTCCCGCCGAGTTTTTTGAAAACACCTCGATTGAGGATCTTGCTAAGTTCACTGGCCGTGATCTGGAGTCCATGGGGCGATTGATCCAACCGCTCTATCTTGCGGAGGGTGCTACTCATTTTCAAGTAATAAACTGGCAGGATGCTCTAACTAAATTACTCGAAAACTGGCAAGCTGCGACTCCAGACCGCAGTTTTTTTTACACCTCCGGTCGTTCTTCGATGGAAGCTGCTTTTTTGGTGCAGCTTCTGGCCCGTCAATGGGGTACCAATAATGTCAATAACTGCTCTTATTATTGCCACCAGGCGTCCGGAGTTGGTCTTGCACAAAGCTTAGGCGGGGGTACCAGCACTGTTTCTCTGGAAGATGTTAGAAAAGCCGATTTGGTGGTTTTGATTGGTGCTAATCCGGCCAGCAATCATCCGCGCTTAATGACCTACCTTGCAGAATTGCGCCGCCGCGGCGGCAGAGTGATCGTTATAAATCCATTTAAAGAAATCGGGTTACAGCGTTTTAGCGTCCCCAGCCACATGCGGTCTTTGTTCTTTAGTTCTGAAATCGCAAGTCTTTATCTGCAGCCTCATTGCGGCGGTGACCTGGCTTTTCTTAAAGCTGCAGCGGTTTTTCTGTGGCAAGAGAAACGGATAAATCAAGCATTTATGGTTAGCCACTGCAATCATTTTGAGAAGTTCCTCAAAGACCTCGAATCGGAAGATTTACAACTGCTGCTTGAAAAATCCGGTATCTCTTTTGAGGATTTAAGGATATTTTGTAATTATCTCATCGAATCACAAAACACAATTTACGCCTGGGCCATGGGAATTACCCATCAAGTGCACGGTGTAGAAAACGTTCGCGCCATCGCAAATATAGCCTTAATGTTGGGTATGGTTGGCAAGCCGGGCGCCGGTCTTTTACCGATTCGAGGCCATAGCAACGTGCAGGGGGTGGGAACCGTTGGGGTTGTACCAAAGCTTAAGCCGAAAATGGCCGATGCTTTGTTCAACAAGCTCAATATTCGAGTGCCTGAAACTTTGGGAAAAGATACCTTTGCATGCATGCAAGCGGCGCACAATGACGAGATGGATTTTGCTGTCCTGGTTGGCGGTAATCTTTACGGTGCGAATCCTAATCTCAAATGGTCAAGGGAGGCATTGGGAAGAATCAACTTTACGGCTTTTTTGAGTACTACGCTTAATCTGGGACATGTTTTCGGACACGGGAAAAACAGTTTGATATTGCCGGTACGTGCCAGGGATGAAGAAAAACAAACCACCTCGCAAGAAAGCATGTTCAATTTTGTGCGGCTGTCGGCCGGCGGCCAGAAAGCTCCCGCAGATGATTTACTATCGGAAAGCGAGATTTTCGTGAATATAGGAAAAGAGATGTTTGGCGAAAGCCCTATTCCCTGGTCTAAACTGCGAGACCATCATGAAACCCGTAAATTTATCGCCCAAACGGTTCCCCAATTGGATGCCATCGAGCAACTGGATTCAGGAAAAGAATTCACTATCCGCGGGCGCATTAAACATACGCCCAATTTCAACACCGAAAATAAAAAAGCAAATTTAGCAATTTTGTCAGTACCGGATGCCCGGCCAAAGAACGGCGAGTTCAACTTAATGACTTTTCGTTCTGAAGGCCAGTTTAATACAATTGTTTATGAAGATGAAGATTTGTACCGCGGCGTAGAACATCGAAATGTTGTATTCATGAATGAAAAAGACATTACTTCAAATGGGTTCCACAAGAGTGACTGGGTGAATGTAGAAAGTGAAATTGGTGAAATGGCTGTTGAGTTGATAGAAGCTCCGATTCGGCAAGGCAATGTGGCTATGTACTATCCGGAGGCGAATGCGATTATTCCGGCTATGCTCGATCCTCAATCAAAGACGCCGGCCTTTAAACGAACGGCAGTGAGGATTTCTAAAGCGGTTTAATTCAAGAAAATAAATACATTATTTAGATTATTAAAGGAACCCTAAATGACTCAACAAAGCAGAATAAAATATACCGAAGAGGTAGCGGAACTCATAAACCTGATTCCAAAAACTGACTTGCATGTGCACCTAGACGGCTCACTTCGTTTGCAAACACTGACTGAAATTGCAAAGCAAGAGAATGTTGAGCTGCCAAGCTCCACGGTCGAGGGATTAAACGAACTTGTATTCAAAGATAACTATGCAAATCTTGAAGAATATTTAAAAACGTTTGGCTACGCTTGCGCGGTGATGCAAAAACCTGAGTACTTAGAGCGAATCGCTTACGAACTCGCCCAGGACAATCAGAATGAAGGTGTACGCTACATTGAAGTGCGGTTTGCACCGCAGTTGCACATCAATAAAAAAATGGACATGAAAAAGGTGATCGCCAGCGTCGATAAGGGGCTGGAATGTGCTCAGAAAGAATTTAATCTGCGCCCGGAAGTGAAGTCGGGTCAAGAGCCGCCGTTTAATTATGGAATCATCGTGAGTGCTTTGCGAGCATTCGGCCCCTATTCAGAGTATTATGCGAACTTCATCAATTCACTGGCCTACTCAGATATGAAAGACATTGTGGGGCTTTGTTCTCTCGAATTAGCCCGAGGTGCCGTAAAAACTCGCGACGAACTCGGCGTGCCCATTGTAGCACTTGATCTCGCAGGAGCCGAGAAAGGCAACCCCGCGAAGGATCACCGCAAGGCCTTTCAATATGCGCACGAAAACTTTCTGGCCAAAACAGTTCATGCTGGTGAGGCTTACGGACCTTCCTCTATTTTTCAAGCGATTACCGAATGTCATGCCGAGCGCATCGGTCACGGTATGTTTTTATTTGATATCACTAAAGTTGATGAGGATTCGAGAATCGACAAAGAGAGGTATGTTGATGAGCTAAGCCAGTACATTGCGGATCGCAGGGTAACCATTGAGGTCTGTCTGACCAGCAATTTACAGACTAACCCTGGGCTCAAAAGCCTGGAACAGCACTCTTTTAAGAAAATGATTGAGCGAGAACTCAGTACGACAATTTGCACGGACAATCGAACTGTAAGCAAAACGACAGTTACAAATGAAATCAAGCTGGCGCTGCAAAATTTTGACATGAATCCCAGGACTTTGAAAAACACAATTGTGTACGGGTTTAAACGCAGCTTTTTCCCTGACCGATACGCTAAGAAACGACAGTATGTTCGTCAATGTATTGATTATTATGAGAAATTAGTGCAGGGCACGATATTGGAAGCTTAGTTCAAATAATTGCTGACTGAGTTTACCAAAATTCGCCAATTTATGTTGTCTCTTTTTAAACTTTTTTGAATAAATTCTTCCCTCCTGTGTAGCAAAGACATCTTGACTATCAAAGCCGGCAACCGTAACGTTTGCGAACGGAGAACAACGCTTAGTTTTAGGTAGTGTCAAAAGTTATATGAAAAATGGCTGTTGGTTATGAAAGTTAAAGAAGGTGATATGGGTTTTTAAGGCCTGGGCAGGAGTTGTGTAAACCACTGAAAAGACACAATTTGTTCCCATTTCGGATTTATGGACTACGTCATCCATCACGCCTTCCCTTCGGTGCCAATGCCAACACCGGGGGATGGATTCCAGAACGAGCATAACCTAATACAAATTTAGAAATCAGCCCTATATTAAATCAAAAACTTTTGACAATACGTAGTTTTAAAGGAGGAGGAAAATCATGTCTAGCGATACACAGATAAATAACGGCCCTGAAGAAGAAGAGCTCTCTATCGTTCAAAAAATCGTGGGAATCTTCACGGCACCCGCTAAGACTTTTGCAAGTATTGATTTAAGCCCGAGCTGGATTATTCCGTTAGCTCTAATTCTTGCAGTCAATCTGGTTTTCGTTTATTTCGCCAACGATATTATCTTAGAGGAAACCCTGGTACAGCAAGAAGAAGCGATGGTGGAGCGTGGCACGGATGCGGAGCAAATCGATGCAGCTCTTACACAAGTGGAAAGTTGGATTCCCATCTCGGTGTGGGTATTGTCAATAATCGGTCCTCCAATTATTTTAGCTATTGTATCGGGAGTTTTTTTGTTTGTTGGAAATGTTATTTTTGGCGGCAAAACCTCATTTAAAAAAGTGCTGAGTGTCACTGCTTGGTCATGGTTGATTTTTAGTCTTGCCGGGTTGGTGATGCTGCCGCTTGTTCTCTCCCAGGAAACGATGCAGATTTCATTTTCTTTGGCAACGTTTATGTCGGAAGAATCCAAGAACACATTTTTATATCTATTTCTGCAAAAAATTGAAGTTTTTACAATCTGGTGGATTGCGGTTTATTCCATCGGGTTAGGTGTAATCTATAAAACAAAAACTCAAAAAATGGCCACAGCCGTTGGCGTTGTGTATTTTATTTATGCAGTAGTTGCGTCTGCTCTGGGAGGAATGTTTTCATAAAATTCTTTACCTGCAGTCAATAAATAGTGTGGAGAACAATGAGTCTTAAAAATAAAAAACTTTGGATTGCAATTGGCGTCGGTGTGGTTATTGTGATCATGATCGTCGCCAATCTGCGACAGCGGCAAAAAAGTGCGACAAAAGTAGAAACGCAAAAAGTAGAAGAGCGTGAATTGCGGGCAATTGTTTCAGCTTCAGGAAAAATTCGACCTAAAGTCAGCGTCGATATCAGCGCCAACACCAGCGGCAAGGTGGTTAAAGTGGCAGTCGACGAAGGTGATATTGTCGAAAAAGGTCAGTTTCTAATGCAGATCGATCCGACACCTGCAGAAGCCAATGTGCGGCAGATTGAGGCCAGTATCGCCGCAGCCAGGGCCCATATGGAGCTGGACGAGGCCAATCTAAGACAGTTTAAAGTGGAGCTCGACCGTAAGGAGACACTTTTTAAACGGGACCTGATTTCTGAGGATGTCCTGCAAAAATCCCGCACCGCTCACGATGTACAGAAGCTGCAAACCCAGGCAAGGAAACAGGAAATCATGCGTCTGCAGGCCATGCTGTCGGGAGCGCGTCATGAGCTGAGCAAGGTAAATATCCATGCGGATGTCTCCGGTGTGATAACCAAGCGTAATATCGAAGAGGGTGAGAATGTTTTTGTCGGTGCGTTTAATAATCCGGCGACTATACTCTTAACCATAGCGGATCTCTCCGTAATTGAGGCGGAGATCGAAGTCGATGAAACCGATATTGTGGATGTTCGAGTGGGCCATGAGTCGGTTATCAAAGTGGACGCCTACCCGGACAGCTCATTTAAGGGAGTCGTGACGAAAGTCGGTCACAGTCCGATTCTAAGTTTGGGTTCTCAACAACAGGCTACCAGCTTTGAAGTAGTCGTTCAACTAACCGGAACGATTCCTAATGTTCGTCCGGGCTTATCTTGTAAAGCCGAAATCACCACCGGATATCGCGAAAAAGCCATTGCCGTACCAATCCAGGCGCTAACGCTGCGCAAACCCTCGGAGCTCAAACAAGAAAAGAAAAGAGTGCGGAGACGCCGAATCTCCGAAGCCGCCAATGATATGACCAGGGAAGAAGAATCACAAGGCGTGTTTGTGATTAATGATGGTGAAGTTACTTTTCATAAAGTAAAAACCGGCATCGCGGGCGATCGCTTTTTTGAAGTGATTTCAGGGTTAGAAGTTGGCAACGAAGTCGTCATAGGACCTTTTAAAGCGCTTCGGCGTCTGCGCAACGAAGATCCAGTCAAGGTCGAGAACAAGAAAAAGAATCTGGAGTAATGTTTCGAGTTAAAGTTTCTAGTTCTAGCCAATTCGGAATGGAAATAACACTCGTAACTTAGGACTTGAAACTCCAAACTATCTTCAAATAAGAGATGCAACTGATTTGGGAAAACATTGTTATTGCCTTAATGGCACTTTGGGCCAATAAACTGCGGTCATCATTAACCATCCTTTGTGTCATTATATCCATCATGTCCATTATAGCTGTCGTTTCTGTGGTCGATGGCATGGATTCGTACGTCAAGGAGAAAATTGCTTCGCAAGGGAGTCATGTTTTTACAATTAAGCGTGTCAATGAATGGGAAATTCTAACTGATTTCGATAAATTCCTCAAATCTCTCAAAAATCCTAAACTAACTCTGGATGATTTGGAAGCGCTCCGTCATGAAGTAGGGCTTGCTGAATTTACCGATGCCTCAATCAGTCGCAAGGAAAGAATTAAACGTGGCCGGCGGTTCGTGGATGAAGTGGACATTCGAGGTCGTACCGAGGAATATTCGGCCATTGGCGAGTTTCCACTCGAAAAAGGCCGGCATATAATTAGAATTGATTTGCTGCAGCGTAAGAACGTTTGTGTGTTAGGCTGGGACGTCGCTAACAGTCTGTGCCCTGAAGAGGAGCCCTTATTTAAGACGGTGAAAATTGCCGGTCGTCACTACACTGTTGTCGGTGTATGTGAAAAGAAATCCTCAATTCTCGGTTCAAATCAAAACGTCTTTGCCTTTATCCCAATCTCCACGTTTATGAAGCAATTTGGTTCGCGGCAGCGGTCACTTTCCATTCCAATACGAACAGCCAGCATGGAAACTTTCGAAACGGCTCAAGAGCAAGCCAGGATGGCCATGCGTATTCGGCATAAACTAAAACCAACGGAGGAAGATGATTTTTACATTACAACTTCGGAGAATCTTGTTTCCTTATGGGAAAACATCAGTCGGGCGGTTTTTGGATCGTTGGTCGGCGTCGTAAGCATAACTTTAGTTGTCGGCGGTATCATTATCATGAATGTCATGTTGGTAGCGGTTTCTGAACGAACTCGAGAGATCGGTATTCGCAAAGCCCTTGGTGCAAGACGGCGCCACATCATGTTGCAATTCATTATCGAGTCCGTGGTGTTGACAACTGCCGGCGCCGTCATCGGCATCGCCTTTGGTTTTACCGCGGCAAATCTGGTCGCGGCATTTACGCCCTTGCCGTATCGCATCGCATTGTGGTCTGTTTTGGTCGCTTTGGGTATTTCATTTGTCGTTGGTTTATTCTTTGGAGTCTATCCGGCGCGAAAGGCAGCCGGGTTAGATCCTGTAGAAGCATTGAGATATGAATGAAATATGAATCATACGAATGAACAAAGAACAATCTAAATCTCGCGAAATCATGGTAGCGCAAGTTAACGAAGCCATAAGAGAAGCATGGTCAACTTTACGCAGTCATAAAATGCGTTCCGGCCTGGTGATTCTGGGGGTCCTAATTGGCGTCGCAAGTTTGCTGGGAATGGTCGCGACGGTGTCTGGTCTCAACAACTTCATCCGCGATTCAATAAGCGCTGAAAACACGCCGATCTTGTCGCTGCAAAAAGTTAACTTTCTGGCCGGTGAAGGGACAAAGGAATGG
>SMXC01000065.1 GCA_004356825.1 Caldithrix sp. | reverse complement strand
TTCAAATACAAAGCGATCGGTCGGCAACCCTGACAAAATCAGGGCCGGGACAAAAGCCGTCGCCCCGGGAATTGTTTCAACTGCCAAACCATTTCTTAAACACTCGCGTACCAGTCGAAAGGCCGGGTCGGAAATACCGGGAGTTCCTGCGTCAGAAACCAGGGCAATTTCTTCACCGTTCTGAAGTTTCCTGATTAAAACAGGAGTCTTTTTTTCCTTATTAAAATCGAAATAGCTGGTGGTTGGTGTTTTAATCCTATAATGGTCTAAAAGAATCCGTGTGTGCCGAGTATCTTCTGCGGCAATCAAGTCCACTTTTTCGAGTACTTCAATAGCCCTGAGAGTAATATCTTTTAGATTGCCTATTGGTGTACTGACAATAAATAGCGTACCCGGAGACAAATCATTTTCTGTGTCCGCCATCAAGTATCAAAGCTCAGCGTTTGTTTCCTCTTCAATTCTGGCGAAAGAAGCTCCGTTCGTACTCAAAACTTCGGCCAAACTTTTCCTGAGAATTCTCAAAGTTTCATCCACCAGTTCGCGGGGCAAATTCAACGACGGCCGGAAGCGAATTGCACGCGCTCCGCTTGGCAGTGCGATCAAACCATTTTGATAAGTCATACTTAAAAAGTGATTGCGAATTTCACTATTCGGCAAATCAAAAGCAATCATGAATCCCCGACCCCGCACGCCGTTTACGATATTATCAAACTCGACTTCAAGCTGCTGTAATTGGGTCAGGAAATATTCACCGACATTGCGGGCATTTTCAATGAGTTTGTCTGTCACAATAATTTCAAGGTATTTTCGAAACCTGACCATGTCCACAAGATTGCCACCCCAGGTCGAATTCAAACGACCCGATTCCTGGAAAACATTATCATCAACTTCATCAATTCTTTTGCTGCATAAAAAACCACAAACCTGGGTTTTCTTACCAAAGACCAGTATGTCCGGCTTGACGCCAAAATGTTCATAACACCACATTTTGCCGGTTAGTCCGATTCCGGTTTGGACTTCATCAAAAATAAGTAAAATGTCGCTTTCGTCAGCGACCGCGCGCAACTTCTGAAAAAACTCTTTCCTGAAATGACTATCGCCGCCTTCTCCCTGGATAGGCTCGATAATAATTGCCGCGATATCATCACGACGCTCTTGAACAGCGGCTTTAATTTCATGAATAGCTTTATTTTCAAGGGCGATTACTTCATCTAAATTTGCTTCATTAAATGGAAACGGAATTTTCGGATTGGTAATCCTCGGCCAATTAAATATCGGAAAGTATTTTGTTTTTCTCTTATCGGTATTTGTAAGCGACAAAGTATAGCCGCTTCTGCCGTGGAAAGCCTCTCTAAAATGAATGATCTGCGAGCCCTTCTCCTCTTTGATGCCCTTCTGAAAATTCTTGCGGACTTTCCAATCAAAGGCAGCCTTCAAGGCGTTTTCAACAGCCAAAGCGCCACCGCTGACTAAAAATAAATATGGCAGATGCTCGGGTATGGCGTACTTTGAAAATGTCTGCACGAACTCAGCCATTTCAGTGGTGTAAAAATCCGAGTTTGAGGGCTTCATTATAGCAACGCTGAGAATTTTTTCTTTAAATTCCGGGTCGTGCATCCCCGGGTGATTGTGCCCGATGGGAGCCGTGGCAAAGTAACTGAACATATCCAAATACTTTCGTCCGCTCAGAGAATCGTAAATATAATTGCCCTCGCTCTTCTGCAAATCGACGACTATTTTGCTGTAGCCGTCAACTAACATATGTTCATTCAATGTTGGAAAGACGTCTTGTGGTGTAAGTTTTAACACAGGTGTTTCTCCTACGATTTCAGTAATGGATCTCTTGTATTTCTCTGTATTCAACTGTCAGCTAAAAAACTAAACGCTGAAGAGTGACAGCTCATTATTAATAATTATCGATCTGGGCGCGTTGCAACTTGCCGGAATAATCCACAAAAACGGTTTTAGTTTCCGTGTAAAACTCATACACTTCCCAACCACCCTCGCGATGGCCATTACCGGTTTCCTTCACACCGCCAAACGGCATGTGCGCCTCCGCACCGATTGTCGGACCATTAATGTAAGTAATGCCGGCTTCGATGTCACGCATGGCCTGAAAGCCCCGATTTACATCATTGGTATAAATTGAAGAGGAAAGTCCGTAAGGCGAGTTGTTCAGGACTTTCACCGCTTCTTCATAAGAACCCACACGCAAAACCGACAGCACCGGGCCAAAAATTTCCTCCTTGGCAATTCTCATCTCCGGGGTCACTTCCGAAAAAATCGTCGGCTCATGGAACCAGCCTTTGGCACAGTCGCCCTCAGAGTAAACATTTCCGCCGGTCACCAGCTTCGCCCCTTCGGATTTACCGATTTCAACATATTCCTGAACGGTTTTTTGCTGATCCTCGTTAATCAGGGGACCGACTTGAGACTCCGGTTTAAGCCCGTCGCCTAATTTCAGTTTTTGCGCTGCCGAAACCAGCATACCCATAAATTGATCATGAATTTTTTCGTGCAAAATGAGACGGCTGGTAGCCGTGCAGCGCTGGCCAGTGGTACCAAATGCGCCCCAGAGAACGCCCTCTAAAGCCAAATCCAAATCGCCATCATCCATGACGATCTGAGCATTTTTACCGCCTAATTCCAAAGAAACCCTTTTCAACGTCTCACTCGCCGATTTGGAAATGGATTTGCCGACTCCGGTTGAACCTGTAAAAGAAATTAAGTTTACATCCGGGTGAGTTACTAACGGTATACCCACCCCGTTGCCACCACCGTGCACCAAATTCAGTACTTTAGGCGGTACGCCGGCTTCCAACAAAATCTCAACAAAAGTAGCCGCGGTCAAGGGTGTATCACTCGCCGGTTTAAACACCACGCAGTTTCCACAAACCAAAGCCGGGAAAATCTTCCAGGTTGGGATGGCCATGGGGAAATTCCAGGGTGTGATGATACCGGCAACGCCTATCGGCAACCGAATTGACATATTAAATTTATTAGGCAATTCTGAAGGAACTGTGTGCCCGAACATGCGGCGGCCTTCAGTTGCCGCGTAATAAGCCGTATCGATGCCTTCTTGAACATCGCCCCGGGTTTCATCGAGAACTTTACCCATCTCGCGGGTCATATTTTTAGCGATCTCCTCTTTGCGTTCGGCCATGATGTCACCGACTCTGCGAAGAATGTCCCCACGCGCCGGGGCTGGCGTTAACCGCCATTTATCAAACGCTTCGCGGGCAGATTTAACTGCCGCTTCGACGTCAGGTTTAGCGGAGTCAGGAAAAGTGCCAACCACTTCATTCCAGTTAGCGGGATTGCGATTCTCGAAAGTTTCTCCACTCAGTGCGTCCACCCACTCGCCGTGAATATGATTTTGATACTTCATGCTCATTCGTGAACCTCGTTTACATTTGAAATTGAATAACCAATAGATGTTAAAAGTAAAACTCTAAAAGATAGAAAAAAATAGGTTAAAAGTCAACCCGGATTAACGGGTGTTTTTTTAAAATCGACACGATTAA
Organism: Caldithrix sp.; assembly: GCA_004356825.1. Lineage (GTDB taxonomy): Bacteria > Zhuqueibacterota > Zhuqueibacteria > Oceanimicrobiales > Oceanimicrobiaceae > Oceanimicrobium. The sequence goes on along the minus strand of SMXC01000065.1, from coordinate 8,686 downwards.
GGTAATGAATTTACACCTTTACATTAAAACTAGTCGAGGATAAAATTATTTTCTTTCGCATGTGTCTTAGACGCAATTTTTATGCCGCGCTCAACAACATTATAATCAAATGTGCAATTTTCGTCAATTTCAACGTCGTTCCAAACAACTGAATTTCTTAAGGAACAGCTCTGGCCTACCCGGCAATTATCACCGATTACAGAATTATTAAGAATCACGTGATCGTCAATTTTGCAATTATTGCCGAGCACGACATTCCCTTCAATCGAAACAGCACGACCGATCTCACAATTTTCTCCTTGCAAAATACCGTCCTGCAATTCTTCTTTTATACTTAAATTAATCCTATTCTCAAAAAAATCCCAGTGAACCTGCTGATAAGCCGCAAAATTGCCAACGTCTAACCAGTAACAATTATCATTAAAACCATAAATTCGTTCCTGCTTTTTAACTAACTCAGGGAAAACATCTTTTGCGAAAAAGTACTCCCGCTTTTCAGGAATCCAACCAAAAATCTCCGGTTCTAATAAATAAATACCCATATTTACCTGGTGACTAAATATCTGATCAGCTGCGGGTTTTTCTGAAAATTGCGTAATTTTGTCCTGCTCGTCTGCCACCGCAATACCAAATGGGCTGGGATTGTCAACACTGGTTAACCCGACCGAGGCCAGCGCTTTCTTTTCGCGATGAAATTGAACAAAATCAGAAATATTTAAATCGGTGATTACGTCTCCGGAAACCACCAGAAAAGTGCCGTCAACCAATTCGGAGGCTAATTTCACAGCACCGGCCGTGGCGTAATCAACATCGGCGGTGATGTAGCTGATTTTAGCGCCAAACTGAGAGCCGTCCTTAAAATGATCTTTAATAAGATCCGGGAGATAATAAAGAAGAAAAACGATTTCCGTAATATTGTGCTTTTTCAAGAGGAGTATCGTGTGCTCAAGCAGAGGCCGGTTAACAATGGGGACCATCGGTTTGGGTAAATTGCGCGTCAGCGGTCGTAAGCGAATTCCTAAACCGCCGGCTAAAACGAGGGCTTTCAATATGTATTCCTAACCCGGATAAACCGGAAATCCCAAACCTGTGGTGAGTTAAGTCGAATCCATCCCAGAATCAAATCCCAAAGTGAACCGACAAGAGAAAGGCAGCGACTGTAGATCCTAAATCGATGATCGTAAATAATATATCGTCTAGCAGAATTCTGGACCTGGACTCGAACATATACGATTTACGATATGCGATATGCGATTTTAAAAAAAATTCGACTTCTCCAATCGCAGATGAACAATCAAAATTATCGACAAAAGTTTTGTCGATGTCTGGCGCTAAACGCCTAGCGTGAGGGACGAATGGTTTCCCCAGGTCGGATGTCACTGCTGGCGTAATCTTCGGGGGATAACTTCGGGTGCAATATGCTGTTCTTGCCAATTCTGAAATTGGGAGGAATTTCGGTGTCTTTTCCGACCACAACCATTCCGTTGGACAAATGATGCGGCTTTTCTTTATTAGGAGTATCGGCAGATCCGGTTCCCAAAACAGCATTTTCTCCGACTCTAACAAGTTTATCCAAAATGCTTTCTTTGATTTGTGCACCCGCCGAGATTTGTGAATCATGCATGATGACTGAATCAACTACACTAGCGTCTTTAGCTACAAAAACGCCGGGCGAAAGGATTGAATTCTCCACGTGACCCTCGATGGTGCAGCCGGGTGAAATAACGGAATTCTTAACGGAGCATTTCGTCGAAAAAAACGTCGGCGGACGATCGCCCAGGCGGCCTTCCTCCTCAACATTTGTGTGTACATCCCACTTGTATAAATTTAGACCTGAATTAATGCCCAACAAATCCATATTTGCTTTCCAGTAAGCTTCCAGGGTGCCGACGTCTCGCCAGTATCCTGCAACCGGATAGGCAAAAACACGGTCATTTTCAATTGCAGCCGGAATAATATTTTTGCCGAAATCGTGTCCCTTATGACTCCGCAAAGCATGCAGCAAATAGTTTGTATTAAACACATAAATACCCATCGAAGCTAAGTTGTTACGGGCTTTCTCCGGTTTCTCCTCCCAATCGGTTATGCGGCTGCCTGCATCTGTTATGGCAATGCCAAAATGAATCGTATCTTCCCAGGGAACGGTCATCATGCCGACAGTAAGATCTGCTTTGTTTGTGATATGAAAATCGATGAGCAGCGAATAATCCATTTTGTAAATATGATCGCCGGACAGGATCAAAACACGATCAGATGCATTTGATTCGATAAAGTCGATGTTTTGGCGTACAGCATCGGCGGTGCCTTTGTACCAGTCGTAATCTTTTTGTCCGGTTCTTGGCGGCAGAATCTTCGCTCCTCTTGTTCGTCCTATAAAATCCCACGGCGCACCGGTGCCAATATGTTCCATTAGCGAGAGCGGGTTATATTGAGTCAAAACTCCTACTGTGTTCAAACCGGAATTCATTGCGTTGCTCAAGGTGAAATCGATGATTCGATAGATGCCGCCGAATGGTACCGCAGGTTTGGCGCGCTCATGCCCCAAAATGCTCAGACGGCTGCCAACACCGCCGGCCAATAACATTACAAGGGTATCGTTCATGAAAGAATGGTACCTGATTCCATTTTCATTTCTTTAAAATTGTTTTCTTTCATTTCAGGATGGATAATGCAGTTTCTGCCAATTTTAACATTGGGCGGTAAACTCACATCTTTGCCAATTAAACTAATTCCTGATTTAAGCAGGTTGGGATATTCTTTATTTGGAGTTTCGTTACTTCCTTCACCAATCACACAGTCTACGCCCACCTGAACATCAAAATCAGTAATCGTCTTATCCAAAACCGCGCCGGAGTTAACCACTGTATCAAAAAACAACACGGAGTTTTTTACCACCGCCCCTTCTGCAACTTTGACTCCGGCGAAGAGAACGCTATGACTGACTTCGCCATCGACCTGGCAGCCATTATGGACTAAAGAGTTTTCTATGACAGCGTTCCTGCCAACTCTGGCCGGTGGTCGATCCTGAACAGAGTCATGATCCAGATTTGTTCTAACTTGCCAGGATTCTAAATCGATCTTTGGGGAATCACCCAAAAGGTCCATATTGGTCTGCCAAAATTCATCAATAGTGCGTGTGTATCCCCAATAACCGCTGAATTTATAGGCGTAAACTTTCTTCTTCTCAATCATTTTTGGAATAATATCCCGACCAAATTCATGAGAATCGCTGTCCGCGTTTTTTTTTAGTACAGCCATCAATACGGACGGTTTAAAAAGATAAATTGTTAAGCTGGCCCAGCTAAATTCAGAATCATGCGGCTTCTCCTTATACTCTAAAACCCGTCCACCCGTTGCGCCGTCTTCAGAATCGATTTCAGCCACACCAAAACGGCTGCTTTGTTCCGGTTTTATTGGATAGAATGCTAGGGTCAAGTCAGCGTCCTTTTCACGGTGGTAATCAAGCACCGGCTGGTAGTCCATTTTATAAATATGATCGCCGGAGAGCACAAGCACCGTTTCGGGGTTTTGCTGCTGAATAAATTCAAGGTTCTGGTAAACAGCGTCAGCGGTTCCTTTGTACCAGTCTCCAACTCGATAACCCGTCGAAGGCAGGAGCATGGTAGCCCCACGATCCCGGCCGACGAAATCCCACCACGAGCCGATGCCGATATGATCAACTAATGAAAAGGAACGATATTGGCTCAGAATCCCGACTTTTTCAACGCCGGAGTGCATGAGATTGCTCAAAGGAAAATCAATCACGCGGTACATGCCGCCAAACGGCACTGCAGATTTCGGACGCGACAAGGTAAGAACACTTAACTCGCCCACACGACCGCCGGCGAGAATGAGGGCGAGAGTGTTTTTCATCAGTGGTTTTTCAGGTTTAGTTTATTCGGGGTCATCAAAGGTATAAAGGTATATAAGGATATAAGGGAGTAAGGACATTATAGCACTATCTCTCATCTTTTGCGTTTTATTGCAAAAGATTGATTATATCGTCGAACCAGCTGCAATATTCAGGGAATAAGGAAATATGGAAACAGGGCACCGTCCCACCCTTATACCTTTCTTTTTGTTCCTGACATAGGTGATGTAGCCATTAAGCGTTCTCTTAGCTTCCTCAATTAATTTTTTACCCCTTCCAATTAAAACTTTATCAATATATTCGAGATCGTAGCAACTTATTAAATGATCTTTTTAGTTCATAAAGCGAAGCACGTGAGATTCTGTAAACTGTTTCCTTCTTGATAATTGTATCTGCCATAACCCTCGGAAATATTAATGGTGATACTGACTGCAGCTTTTCTGATTTGTGTATCTAAGTTAAATTTCTCCTCACGAGGTAATTTAGGAATACTCTTATTATAAAAGAACAGTTTGACATCTCTGGCTTTTTTCCAAGCAATTAACGTTGTAAAATCTTTGTTTTGGTTATAAGATTCACGGAAGTCGCTAACCAAATAAACTAAATTCTTAATCTCACCATATTTCATTTCAACGCCACCACCTTATACCCTTCCCTTATATCCCTATACCCTATCCCTTAGTAAACCTCTGTTCAACCAGTCGGCCGATCAAAAAAAAAGCGATGCCAATAGCGGCAATTTTGTATTCAGTGGCCAAATTATCCTGTGAGATACCGACAAAAACGCCAATAAGAACTTGTGCTAACCCGATTGTCTGCAAAGCTTTTGCAAAATACCACATAGAAATTGAGTTTGATTTAAGGGGGAAATCTCTTACTGTATGATTTAATTATAGCTAATACTAAGAAGATAAGCAAGGGAAATAAAGTTGTGAAAATCCAAAGTTTAACTTGATATTTTCACAACTTTTATTAAATTGAACCCATGATAACGCGACAAATAACTCAAGAACTGACGCAAAGCGCCAGAGAATACCCGGTCGTGACCATCTTTGGACCAAGGCAATCCGGTAAGACAACGCTTGTTCAAATGACATTTCCTGACAAACCCTACCGCTCGCTCGAAGAGCCCGATATTCGGATGGCAGCCGAAACAGATCCCCGTGGATTTCTGGCAGATTTACCGGAGGGCGCTATTTTAGATGAAATTCAGCGCGTGCCGCAAATTTTGTCGTACATTCAGGGCATTGTGGATCGTGAACAGCGAAACCAGATGTTTGTCCTTACCGGCAGTCATCAACCTGAGCTTCATCAAGCCGTATCTCAATCTTTAGCCGGAAGAACTGCTGTTTTGAATTTGTTACCATACACCCTTTCAGAGCTAAAAGAATATGGCTCTGCGTGGCAGCCATTTGATTTAATCGTTAAAGGTTCATTTCCCAGAATACACGAGCAAAACCTGAATTCTCAAAGATTTTTTAATGGATATCTCCAAACGTACTTAGAACGCGATGTTCGAGCGCTGATCAATTTGAAGGATCTGGGGAGATTTCAACAGTTTCTAACCCTGCTTGCCGGTCGAGTTGGACAAATAATCAATTATTCCTCTCTAAGTAATGACATTGGCGTTTCGGCAACCAGCGTAAAAAATTGGCTAAGCGTTTTGAAAGCGTCTTTTGTCATTTTTGAATTGAAGCCTTATTTTGAAAATATTCGCAAGCGCGTTGTAAAATCGCCTAAATTTTATTTTACCGATACCGGACTCGTTTGTCATTTACTTGGCATCAAGAGTGAAGAGCAGGCCATGCGCGACCCTCTGCGCGGTGCATTATACGAAAACTTTGTGATTCTGGAAATTCTCAAAGCGCAACTCAATCATGGCAGTCATTCCCCTCTCTATTTCTACCGGGATACACATGGCAATGAAGTGGATTTAATTATTACCCAGGGACGAAACTTAACGCCGGTTGAAATCAAATCTGCTTCTACATTCACATCTGATTTTTTGCGAGGAATTAACCGTTTTCGTGAGCTTGTTGGTGAGCGTAGTTTAGGCGGAATGGTTTTGTTTAATGGCGCCGAGGAATTCAATTTAAAAGGAACACGGGTTTGTAATATATTCTTGCAAGAATCGTTACTGCAACAATTTTAAACCGCAAAATCTGAGGAAACAACTTGATATTTGCTATTCATTATAGGAAATGCCGCAAATCAAATGTCATTCGTTATTGAAAAGTCATTGCGCTTCACTGTCATTTAATAACCCGTTTGTTGTCATTATTATAACTCTGTGTGGTAATGACGCAGAAGGCAAACACTCAATGACCTAATGACTATCTATTGACGCGAAGCAAATGACTTAGCTACTATTAGCAAAGCTTTCGCCCCTAATAGACTAAACCTTCAAAATAGAACCCGGCTTGCCCCAATCACCTTTTTCCTGAAGGAATTTGATGCTTTTGTTTATTAAAAGCTGACCATCTTCGGCCAGGGTAACCTGGACTCGCTCCAGTGGTCTCGGGGCCGGCCCTTCAAAGTTGATCCCTGCGCTGGTAAAACCGCTGCCGTGACAGGGACATTTAAATTTGTTCTCTGCGTCCAGCCACCTCGGTGTACAACCCAGGTGAGTACAGATGGCTAGAATGGCATAAAGTCCATCATCATCCCGTACAATCCAGACGCGTTGTTCTTTCACCCAGATTGTGCTTACGAAACCTACCGGATAGTCGTCCGGATAACCTGCTTTGAAGATCGGCGACGGCTCAAAAAGCACGCGCGGAAACATGAAGCGCAGCGAGCCGATTAAAAAAGACGCGACAAACGCGAAAAAGGCCGCCCATCCGGCCCGACTGAAAAAGTTTCTTCGGCTCATCCAGATCGAGCCTTTTGCATCGACTGCGACCTGTTTTTTGGGTGAACGCGCTTCGGCCTTCAACTGATCTTCGGATTTTACTTCGGGTTTTGGCGCACCTGCTTCGCCTTCTGCAGGCTTTGCTTCGGCAGATCTGTCCGCTGCCGGTTGTTCGGATGGTTTGTTTTCCGGGGCTTGAGGGGTTTCTTCGGCCACTTTGATTCTCCTGGCAAATTTAGAATCTATTTGAATCGATTTTCAACTAATATAGAATCTTAAGTGAAAAAGTCAAATTTTTTTTGCGCATAACAAAGCAAGGTGCTAAATCCTCGCTTTTTAGCCACAAGAATATTTTACAAACTTACCGCAACAAACTCATTTTCCTTACCCGCGAAAATTTCCCCGCCTTTAGTTGGTACAGATATATGCCGCTGGAAACTTCTCTTCCCGAGTTGTCTTTGCCGCCCAGCGCGCGTTGTGATAGCCCGCCTGGTACTGCTTGTCGGTCAAGGCGCGAATCTCCTGGCCCAGTATGTTGAAGATTTTAATAAGGACATGGCTCGCTTGCGGAAGCTGAAACTCTATTTTCGTCTCAGGATTGAACGGGTTTGGAAAATTTTGTTCCAACACATAATCAGATGGAACCAAAGTACGTTCTTCAGCGACCCCGGTAGTCTGGTCTGTGACAACAACCGCCCTAATTACCAGATTATGTGGCACATCAAAATCATCAGATTTTGCCCACTGGTTACCGCTGCCATCGAATCTAATCCACGCTCTTGATGTATTGGGTACCATTTTGATCTAAACCAAGACCGTAAGGCACGGCTTGAGGTTGAATTAACACCAAATAAAAATCACCCGAATTAATGACAATATTATGAGATGAAATATCAATATCCTCAAAACCGGGTCGGCTGGCAACTGTATGTGCAGTATTCTCTAGTACCTGGCTCTTCGGGCCAGTATTAGTGCCGGCAGAATCTTTCCAAACCGAATATTATACATCATTCAAATGGGCGTGGCTGCCATTACTCCAAAATACCCGAATGGCGATTACTTTGGCAGGATAGATATTAGGTGTAAATCGAACTCCTGCTTCACCTGTAGTCTGAAATGCAATTCCGTCTTCAGCGCCATTATCGTAAGAAATTACCGTTGTATCCGGTTGGGCCAAAAGCAAACCGGTGAAAATGAAAAGTAAAGCGAAAACTGTAACAATTATTTTAGACATGACAGACCCTCCCAAATGAAATGGTGAGATCACTATGGCTTATGCGTTTTGTTCTTAGTCCACGTTCTTCACCGCAGCAAACTCATCTTTTTCACCTGCTGAAACTCCCCTGCTTGCAGCTGGTACAGATAAACCCCGCTGGAAACCGCGTTGCCATTTCTATCCTGGCCATCCCAGCGAAGGTTGTGGTAGCCGGCCTTGTAAGGTGCGTCTGCGAGAGTTCGAACTTCTTGCCCGAGTGTGTTATAGATGCGCACCACCACATGGCCGGCTTCCGGAAGCTCGAACCGAATCTGCGTCTCCGGATTGAAGGGGTTTGGATAGTTCTGCAATAAGGCATATTTCTCTGGTAAAGCCACTTCACTAACTTCACCCGGATCACCTGCCACCTTCGACGCACTGCTGCTCTGGATTTTGATGTTGCCGCCGCCGATGGCGGTGGTGGGATCGGCATTGGGGTCGTTTTCACCCACCTGGTTGTCGTAGACCAGTAAATCATACTTGTCTTTATCCCAAATACGAATCCGGAACAGGTCATCGCTGGTCGACGGCGTTAGCGCCGCATCGATTGCCGTCAGTTGAAAACCATAGTTTCCGGCATTGTTGATGGTGCCCGTCCCCTTGTACATCGCTTTGTGCTTGGTTATCACCAGCCACTCGTAAGTACCGGAATGGAATTTGAGACTGGCGGTCTTGAATTGGAATTGGGTCTGCCCCGAGGGCACACTCC
>SMXC01000064.1 GCA_004356825.1 Caldithrix sp. | reverse complement strand
TAAATTTTTGCCAATTCGTAATAATTAGCGGTTAATTTTGGAGTCATTATGCGATTAAAAAATAAAGTTGCCCTCATCACCGGCTCGGGCAGCGGTATCGGCCGGGAATCCGCACTTTTGTTTGCCAGGGAAGGTGCTAAAATTTTGGTGGTTGATTTGCAAGAAGAGCTGGCTAAAAAAACCGTGCAGGAAATTAAAAAGGCAAATGGCGAAGCCAGTTTCTTCCGTGCCGATGTTTCAAATGCAAATGAAGCGCAGGCGATGATTCAACAAGCGGAAGACAAGTTTGGAAAATTAAATGTGCTTTTCAATAATGCCGGTATTTTCCCTGATAAGGATGGTTCCGTACTTGACACAGACGAAAGCGTTTGGGATCTTGTCATGCAGGTTAATTTAAAAGGCGTGTTTTTAGGATGTAAGTATGGCATCCCGGCTTTGCAGCGAGCGGGAGGCGGCTCGATTATCAACACCGCTTCTTTTGTTGCGCTAATGGGAGCGGCTACCTCACAAATTGCTTACACCGCATCTAAAGGCGGTGTGCTCGCCATGAGCCGGGAAATTGCAGTGGAATTTGCACGGCAGAATATTCGCGTCAATGCGCTTTGCCCGGGCCCGGTTGAGACACCGCTTTTGCAGGAGCTGCTTGCAGACCCTGAAAAGCGTCAGCGAAGACTGGTGCATATACCGCCGGGACGTTTTGCGCAAGCTAAGGATATCGCGCAGGCAGCCCTTTTCCTGGCAAGCGATGAATCTTCTTATATAAATGGCACAGCCTTTTCAGTGGATGGCGGAATTACTGCAGCTTATATAACGCCGGAGTAGGTTTATTTCTGGCGGGTTATCAATCAAAATAAAAAAAGCCTCCACGCAAACGCATGAAGGCTTTTAATCTCAAACTATTCTACTATCAGTTTTTGTTGCGGTTAACGGTTTCGCTTCTGGCACCCTTAAGCTGCCGCAATTTCTCACCCGTTTTCGCGATCTTGGTGGCGTGATCGGGATCAGACAATGCAATCAGATCCGCCAAAATCAATTGACTCTCGTCCAATAACGTGTCCGGAGCACGATCTTCCTTTGTAATCTTCTCACCTTTTTTCAGCGGCTTTATTCCTTTCGCGGCACGTCTTTCATTGACTCTTTTAAGCTTAGCGGTTTCTCTTTCCTCACGATAGGTCTTGCGTGTTGTCTCATTTAGCGAAATTGTATTTTTCTCTTTTTCTTTTTTATAACGGTCAATGTTCTCAACAAGATATTGAAACTCGGTACTCTTGGCTAATCGTTTTTTGGAGTTTAAGCTCAAAGCTGATAAATACATTGAAACGCGATCATCTGACTGAAACATGGCCGGGGAAATTTCATCCCAGGGCAGGGCGTGATCTTGTTTGTCTTCACCAAGGTAGTTGAATTCATTATAGATTGAAGGAAAATTAATATCCGGAATAACACCGCGATGCTGAGTTGAACCGCCGGTAATTCTGTAAAACTTTGCCACCGTTATTTTCAGCTGCCCGATTTTTTCATCTTCAAAACGCATGAACCGGTTCAGACTCAGAAGGTTCTGAACCGTTCCTTTACCGAAAGTCTGACTGCCTAAAACGAGTCCACGGCCATAATCCTGAATCGCTGCCGCAAAGATTTCTGAAGCCGATGCGCTATATCTATTTACTATAACAGAAAGCGATCCGTTGTATACGATTTCGGGGTCGGGATCGTATTCAATTCGTTTTGATCCACGCAAATCTTTCTGCTGCACGACAGGACCCTCTTTAATAAAGAGTCCGGTTAACTCAATGGATTCCTGCAAAGAGCCGCCGCCGTTGTTACGCAGATCGATGACAATGCCATCGACTCCGGCTCCATGCAATTCTTTAATCAATCGGCGCACATCCCGGGTGGTACTTTTATAGTTTCTGTCTCCTTTTCGCTGGGCTTCCAAATCAATATAAAAAGAGGGTATGGTTATGACGCCAAGTATATAGCTCCTTCCTTCATGATCGAACTCGACCGTGTCACTTTTTGCCGCCCGCTCTTCGATGACCACTTTATCGCGCACCAAAATGATTTCTTTTGGGGGGTTTCCCGCCGGGCTCTCTGCCGGGATAATTTCCAAACGAACCGTAGAGCCTTTTTTACCACGGATTTTTTGTACGACGTCGTCAAGACGCCAGCCAATCACATCGATCATTTGGCCGTGTTTCCCCTGGGCAACACCCACGATTTTATCGTTTGCCAAAATTAGCTTGCTTTTATCTGCCGGGCCGCCGGTAATGATGCGAACCACTTTTGTGTATTCATCTTCTGTGGTCAACTGCGCGCCAATACCTTGCAGCGAAAGGCTCATGTCAATATTGAAATTCTCAGAGGAAACCGGTGAAAAATAGCTGGTGTGTGGATCAAATGTTTCGGAAAGCGAATTTATGAAAAGCTGAAAGACGTCTTCCGAATTGTATTGCTTGATATTTTTCAGCCGGGTCGCGTACCTCTTTTTTAACTTTTCTTTTATTTTGGACCATTCCTGATCGGCTAGTTTCAGACCCAGGGCCTCATTTTTGAGTTTCTTCCGCCAGAGCTCATCGAGTTCGCTGGTAGTTGTTGCCCATTCAGCTTCACTGCGGTCCAGGGTGAAGTCTTCATCAAGGGTGAAATCAAATTCTTTGTCAAGGCGGTCTGTTGCAAGTTCAATTCTTTGTTCCGCCCGTGTTTTCCAGGTGTTGAAAATCTGGAAGACCGGTTCCAAATCGCCCGAGAAAACAATATCATCCAGGGTGTAACGGAATTTTTCAAATTCGGAGATATCGGAGGCCAGAAAGTATAAACGCGACCGATCCAAACTTTCGATGTACAAATCCAGCGTTTCCGATGACACGGCATCATCAATTTTTTGGTGATTGTAATGATACTGGCGAAGGAGTTTGGCAATGACAGGCGCCGCCACGCTATGGGAGTCTTTTGGTTTTAATTCTTCCGCGCTTCTCAGGTTTTGAATTGGAAGGAATAAAAGCGAAAACACGACGATAAGAGGTGCTTTCCAGTCCGTGAAAGTTTGTGTGTGAGGCTTTTTCATAATCGGTCTCCGTTCGAATAGTATGCCTTTCTTATATAACATAGAGATATTTCAGAAAATTGCTTAAAAATTTCGACTGTATTTATTATACGCTTTCAGTTAATTAAGTTCAAGGGGAAAATATTTTAGGCGTAACTCTCTAATTATTTTATCGGTAGTTTGTTCCGCCTCTGTATAAAAAAATGTTATAAATTAATACTTTTTATGCCATTAGGGGGGGACTTCTTTGGGGTTTTGTTTGAGAAAATTATATCCTCAAACGGAATTGATGCCAGCGCTTTTGGACGCTGGCATCAATGGGCTATTCTTTTCGCAGCGTTATATTGCCGCTGGTCTCGATCCTGATAAGAGTGCTGCCGTCTCCCAATTCAATTCTTGCCCGCTGCTTGTTGGCATCTTCGTTGAGATAAACCGGGTAGTCTGAGCGGATTTTGCCGTAATTTGTGTATGCTGAAATTTTCACATTTGCGCCCTCAGGCAGTGAAAGCGTCACAGGTTTATAGGAAGTTATGAGTTCAATTCGACTCTCTTTGGGTAGTTTTTCAATAGCGGAAACTTCAATTGAACTGTTTTGTCCACGAACAATGATTGAACCGCCGGTTCTTTTTAAAATTACTTGTTTGTAAGAATTCACAATGTCGGCGTCGCCGCCAAGCCCATCCACCATGACACTGCTGTTACTGCCGTTGACTTTCAAGTTGCCACCGAGGTCCTTTATGCTGACCGATTTATAAGACGTACGAATATCGGCGCTCTTCTTGACATCAGAAATAGTCACCCGACAATTGCTGCCGTCGATATCAAGATTGCCGCCGACTTGTTCTACATCGATATCTTTATAGGATGACTTGATTTCGACGTCATTTTCAATGTTAACTGCCGTGACCCTGCAGTTGCTGCCGTCAATTTTTAGGGCTCCGCCAATATCACTGACACGGATTGCTTTATAGGATGAACGAATGGAAGCGTCTTTCGTCACATGCTTAACATCGACCGAACTATTTGAGCCGATGATGGTCAATTCACCGCCGATATTAATTGCGGTAATTGGTTTGTAGCTGGAATTGACCCAGACATCGCCCTTCACATCGGAGACATTGACGGAGCAATTTGAACCTCTGACTTCCAATTTCCCCGCAACATTGGCGACTTCAATCGGTTTATAGGAACTCTTTATGAAACAGTCGCTTTCAACTCCCCTGCCGCTAACCGAACTATTGCTTGAATTAACGGTCAGGGTACCACGGATATTCTCGAATTCGACAGATTTATAGCTGTTATCAATTTCCGCATCACCGCCAATGTTTTTGAGATAGACTCCCCCGTTACTATTCTTGACCGAGACCTCGCCCTGAAAATCAATAACTTCCACACCGGCATAGTTATTGTCCACCTTTAGAGAGCCGCCGCATTTTCTAATTGAAACTTCACCGGAATTGTTCTCGATATCGTGGTCGCCAAAAATGCCCTCCAGGTCGACGTCTCCGTAATCATTGTCCACAATGATCGACTGTTTTTCGGGTACGTGAATTCGAAACTCGATGTGCATGGACAGGTCATCAAAGTCGCCATCGAATATGGAGCGGATGAGTTGTTTAAGTACGCCTGTGCGTTTTCTAACGAGTTTCTCTTTTGGCGACCTGAATCTCAGGCGAATGCCGTCACGATGCGATTCAAAGGAAAGTTTGATTTGGGCAAAGAACTCCTCGATGATCTCAGCCGGGAGATCGGTGATTTCGACAGTCACTTCCGCGCTGATTTCATTTTGATTTTTTCCGATGATAAACAAATCGGCCTGGGTTCGATCGATGTAGAGGGTGTTTCCCGGCTGTGACTGAATGCGGGCTGAAAATGTCCTGGTTTCTGATTTGGGGAACCTATTGCCTGACGCAGCGAAGCTATTTTCAGAAAGTAGTAGAAAGAATGTAATTAGAACAAAATAGCAAATAATTCTTGTAGACTTCATTTTGACCTCTTTTAAGTTTGAGTTTAAAATTAAATTCCTGACAGGATTTACTCGATAATCAGGATTTGCTCTAATCTTGTTCATCAGGTTTTATCCTGTCTGCTTTTTGATTTTTAAGGCAAAACTAATTTAAGTTAACTTTCTATTTCCAATATTTCTTTAAGCGTCTCTTTTTTATCCTGCAAAGCAGCGAGCAGGTAGCGCCGAATGTGGGCGTTTGCCGGGTTGTTTTCTAACGCCTCTTTACACCGTTCGATTTGCGAGTCTAT
>SMXC01000063.1 GCA_004356825.1 Caldithrix sp. | reverse complement strand
GCCAGTGTCGCCCTTTTGCTAAAATGATATCGAGGTTTCCATCCCCATCAAGGTCTCCAAACGCAACATTCGCCGAGGTCTCCGCAGTGGTTTCAAGCATGACGGTGCGATCGTATCGTGGAAAATTCTCTGGTTTCGATTTGTCGCTGACTTGTGCCGCCAGAGGCGACAGGGGTGAAGTCAAGAGAACAAGAATTATGCTGCGGAACGGTTTGCTCATCATACAGGTTTCCTCAATTACGGGTCCCGGAATTTAATCGCCAAATAGTTTTTGATATAGCGACAGCCAATGCTGGCCGCGATTGCCGCGCACTGACTGGTGATAAACGGTGAAAGACAATTCTGAATTCTCAAACTTCGAAAAACAACCGATGGAAGCGGATCTTAAAGAGAAAGCTCAACTTTGTCCGTTGGGAGAGCGAATTGAGGTCGTATCTCAATTTCCAAAAAAATCACGCACGGTCTCGAACTTTACATGATGAGCCATTCTCGCATTTGCGCTCCCGAGCACGCAATGTTTCAACTTCAGGCCAACATAGGGGTCGAACCAGTCTTCAAGGCTCAGATATGGCAACAAGCGCTCGTGTGCGCCGAAAGAAAAACCATTAAAAACTCGCTTAACTTTGTCGGTGATATTCTTGCCCTTGTCCTGGTTTTTCTCTCTAGCAAGGGCACTGCTGCAAAATGCCGCAACTAAAAGAAAACGAAAAACGTATTTGTGAACCGGTCTCATCAGGTGTGGCTTAATGTTCAATATCTTGCCTTAGTTTCTATTAGAACATACAAAATCAATAAGAAGGATAAAAATAGTTACGTTCGCATCAAAATGCAACTAAAAACTCAAGGTCCAAAAATTCCTTTGTCCCAACTTTAGGGAATCTCCAAATTCCAGGCGTTCGAGAAAATAACGCTCCTTTGCTGAAACTTGAAGCCGCAAATCCGGGCTATTTATTGTTGACAAAACGATAATTTTGTTGTACTTTTGTAATATTTTTTGTGAATTAAATGCTGCGACGAGAATCAAATCGTAATTGAGAACCCTCCAAAATGAAAAAACTAATGGAAGAGACATCAACCCAAAAACTGTATTGGGATGAAGAAAATGAAATTGTTTGGGGGGAGTTGGTTTTTGAGATACAAACTCTAGAAAAAGCAATAGAAAATATTGACGCTCAAGAAAGGATACGTGATGCTCTTGGGAAGGAGATGACACGAGTGCTGATCGACATGCGAGAAATGAAATCCATTACAAGGGAAGCCCGTGAGTATTATGCCAACCAAAGAACCTGCTCCATTCAGCGAGCCACCGCATTACTGGTAAAATCAAAAGTAACCAAAGTGATGGCTAACTTTTTTATGGGATTGAATAAGCCGATCACTCCAACACGCATGTTTGTTGAACCTGAAGAAGCAATACAATGGTTAACTGAGTTTAGTAATGCCTAAAAGTTCTCAAGAAAAAATAGATACAATCATTGCGTTTATCTCTGCCTTAGCCGGGGGCGATACATCCCATCGACTTCAACGAATTGAGGAGGATTCAAATGAGAATGATTTAGATGCAATTACAGAAGGACTGAATATGCTTGCTGAGGAATTGGAAGCATTACAGGGAAGGGTTGAGGAACGGACGGGAAAACTGGATGAAAAACTAGAAACGACTCAGGAATACTTAGACACAATTATGTTACAAATGCCTGCCGGTTTGGCCATTCTGGAAGGGCCGGACTTTAAATATTTTAGGATAAATCAGGAACTTGCTGCCATCAATGAATTATCCGTGGAAGAACACCTCGGAAGGCCGCTCGCCGAGGTTCTGCCTCAGGCAGCAAAGGACATTATACCCGTGCTACAAAAAGTATTGGACACCGGTGAAGCGACGCCGCGTCGTGAATTTAGTACACGATTACCGAAAGATCCCGATGGGATTCGTCATTTTATTGATTCCTTTTTTCCCATCAAAGGGCAAGATGGCAAGGTAAAGGCTGTCGGTGTGGTTGTGCTTGACATTGGGGAGCGCATACAGGCGGAAGAGGCGCTAAGGCAAAGTGAGCAGCACTTAAAGCTAGCTGTTCAGGGTTCCAACGATGGGATGTGGGATTGGCCTGACATTACCAGAGATGACGAGTGGTGGTCACCGCAATGGTATAAGCTGTTAGGATACCAGGATGGGGAATTGGAAGCCAGCTTTTCAAACTTCAACGCATTTTTGCATCCTGACGATCTGGAGAAAGTGAAAGAAAATGTACGAGCACATTTTGAGGAACGTGTTCCGTTTGACATGGAGTATCGACTCAAAACGAAATCGGGAGAATATCGTTGGTTCAGGGGACGTGGACAGGCGCTCTGGGACGACCAGGGCAAGCCCACGAGAATGTCGGGTTCTATTCAAGACATCAGCGAGCGCAAGCAGGCGGACGAGGCACTGCTTCAAGCTAAGGAGGAGTTAGAGAGACGGGTTGAGGAACGGACAGAAGAACTGCAAAAGATCCTTCAGGCGAGCGAGATGGCGCGGCAGGCTTTGGTCAAGAGTGAGAAGATTGCCCAGGTGCAATTGACTGAAATTGACCAATTGTACAAGACGGCTCCTGTTGGGCTGTGTCTTTTAGATCGCGATCTTCGTTATGTCCGCATAAATCAGCAGTTAGCGGATATCAATGGCAAACCAATTTCTGAACATATTGGCAAAACTATCTATGAAGTGACTCCAGACATTGCTAAGATAGTGAGCCCTACATATCTTAAAGTGATAAATTCCGGTGAGCCGATCATCAACAATGAAATACAGGGTTCTCTTCCAGCGCAACCCGAGGTGCGCCGCGACTGGCTGGTGAGTTACTATCCATTAATGTCCAATAAGGGTCAAGTAGAGGGAGTGAACACGGTCGTTGTCGACATCACGGAACGCAAGCAGGCGGAAGTTACGCTGCAGGAAAGTGAAAAAGCTCTGCGACAACTGGTTGAAACGACCAAAGTGCTGCCATGGGAAGCGGATGCCGAAACCTGGCAATTTACATATATCGGCCCTCAAGCTGGCGAGCTCTTAGGTTATGCGCCGGAGCAGTGGTATGCAAAAAACTTTTGGGCTGAACACATCCATCCGGAAGATAAGGAGTGGACTATCGACTACTGCATGAAGTCCTCTTCTGCTTGTAAAGATTACGAGTTTGAATACCGCATGCTGGCCGCCGACGGCCGAATCGTTTGGTTTCACGACCTGGTCAGCGTTGTGTCAGAAAACGGAAAACCGCAGCTCCTTCGTGGTTTTATGATAGATGTCACCGAGCGCAAGCTTGCCGAGGTGGAGCGGCAGAAATCGTATTCTGAAATCAAACGTCTGAAAGAGCAATTGCAGGCTGAAGCGATCTACCTGCGGGAAGAGATCAGCAGCGAGCACGACTTTCACGAGATTATCGGCAACAGCGATGCCTTGCTTTACGTCCTGAACCGGGTAGAGTCGATCGCGCCCACCGACACCAATGTTCTGATTCTCGGAGAAACCGGGACGGGTAAGGAGTTATTCGCGCGTGCGATTCATGACAAAAGCCGAAGAAAAGATTCTGCCTTTGTTAAAATCAATTGTGCCACGCTGCCGAAAGGCCTTATCGAAAGTGAGCTCTTCGGTCATGAAAAAGGCGCGTTTACCGGTGCGGTAGCGGTCCGGCGCGGGCGTTTTGAGCTTGCCAAAGGCGGCACCATCTTTCTGGATGAGATCGGTGAACTCCCTCTTGAACTTCAACCCAAGCTGTTACGGGTGTTGCAAGAAGGAGAATTTGAACGTTTGGGTAGCGAAAAGACCCAGAAAATTGATGTCCGGGTGATTGCCGCTACCAATCGGGAATTAAACCTCGAGGTAAGAGAAGGGCGATTTCGCCAGGACCTGTTTTACCGGCTTGATGTCTTCCCCATAACAATTCCGCCGCTACGAGAACGGCTCGATGATCTGGTTGTGCTTGCACAACATTTTGTCAGCAAATTCTCTAAAAAGCTCGGCAAACATGTGGATAGAATTTCGCAGGCAACTCTGGCAGCCCTAAAAAACTACCATTGGCCGGGAAATGTCCGTGAGCTGGAAAACATCATTGAACGCGCCATGGTTGCGAGCCCCGGGTCTGTGCTCAGATTGGTGGATGATCTTCAGTCGCCGATGGAGGAGCAGGTTGTGTCCCATACCCTTGAAGAGGTCGAACGCAAGCATATCACCCAGACGCTTGAGAAGGTAAATTGGCGTATTGAGGGCGATGCCGGGGCAGCGAAAATTCTTGGCATGCATCCCAGCACCTTACGTAACCGGCTTCTCAAGCTGAATATTCGGCGAAGCAAAACCGCAAGATAACCC
Organism: Caldithrix sp.; assembly: GCA_004356825.1. GTDB lineage: Bacteria > Zhuqueibacterota > Zhuqueibacteria > Oceanimicrobiales > Oceanimicrobiaceae > Oceanimicrobium. The sequence continues at coordinate 1,869 of SMXC01000063.1, read as the reverse complement.
CTTCCAAAACCACCATATTTGGTGGAACTGCCATATACAATGGTGGAATCTTCCTGCAATAGCCTCCTTGTTTCTATCAACCCCCCCCCTAACTGTCACCTTATTACAAACTTACCGAAAGAAGCAAACCATGGCACGCTTCTTGACTATTGACTCTTTGTAACATCTTCTCGCTAACTCATCCTTGTCGTTTTTGTTTCAACCCGTCAAAGATTGCACATTCTAACTAGAAAGGCTGGCCAGCCCTTGGTTCTACTAACGATGCGAATACATATTCGAGCTGCGAAACGTTGGGAGTTTCTGCAAACTGCTGAGTCAATGCTGACTAAGATAAAAGAGAAAGAAGGTTGTACGAGTTGTAATTTCTACCGGGACTACGAAGACGAACATATTTTTTGCTTTGTTCAGGAATGGCAGTCAAGACGACTTCTGGACGAATATCTGCGTTCCACTGACTTCGGTGTGTTACTTGGAGCGGCAAAAGTTCTGAGTAAACCTGTAGAGATTAAGTTGGACATCACACAAGGGAATATGGAAACAGTGCAAGCGATGCGCGGCAAAGGGGGGAATTAACAAAACCATTGGCTGTGCCGCCAGGACGGCGCTCAGGCAAGAAGGACCGCCAACAGGCTTGCTAAAATTCCTGAAGTCGAACCATTAAATTGTACAACCATTAATCTAATATGAAAGGAAAGACAATGAAATCCACAGTTTTTTATCTGACCCTGGGCGCGACAATGCTTGCGCTAAGTTGTTCCTCGATAAACGTTAGTCATGACTACGATCCGCAGGCTAACTTTACTAACCTGAAGACATTTTCATGGCTGTCTTTCCCAGACAAGGCCGAGGTGAACCAGCTCGTTGTAAAGCGGATTCGAGACGCCGTTACCGGCGAGTTGGAAGCTAAAGGATTGCGGATGAGTTCGAACCCGGACTTCCTGATCGCCATGCATGGTGCCACCAAGGAGAAGCTGGACATTCAAGATTGGGGTTATTCCAGCCCCCGTGCAGCTTATTGGGGACGGCGAGACATTACTGTACAGCAGTATACCGAAGGCACCCTGATTCTGGACTTTGTCGATGCAAAATCAAAGGAAATAATCTGGCGTGGCGTGGCCAGCGGCGCTGTTGACCCCGATGCGAGCCCGGAGAAGCGGACAAAACGCATCAACGAAGGCGTGGCCAAGCTGCTGGCGAAGTTTCCTCCGGTACCGGGGACATAATGAGGTTCAATGCCAATGCCAAAAAGCCGGCGGTGGCGTTCATAAAAAAGACAAACCATTGCCGGATGTTTGCCGAGAAAGCGATCTTCAGCCTAATGGGTGGAGAGGGCTTAATTGACAGCACTCGTATGACATAAATCAAACGTTTGGGACAGTAAAACGTCTTTTGGAGAGAGTGACTTAATATGGAGGCGCAAAAATGACAAAATCTGTTAGGGTAAAAGTGCTTTTAGTGACGGTTTTGTTTGGCGTACTCAGTCTTACCGCGACTGCAGATACGCTTAAACTCAAAGATGGTCGTGCCCTCGAGGGTACTTTTCAGGGCGGGACAGCCGGTGTCCTCAAATTTGAAATGAACGGCACGGTGCACGATATTCCTGTAGAAACAGTGCTTTCCTTGACGTTTAAAACATTGCCACCGCCCCCTCCTCCTGCGCCGTCGACTGCCGCTCCCCGGGCTTCCGGACTGGTCACCGTTAATGCCGGAACCAGGCTCATGATTAGAACTGAGAATAACCTCGATACCGGTAGCACGAAGCGTGGTGAGCGTTTCACCTGCGCTCTGGAAGCAAATTTAGTGGTAAACGGGGTGGTGGTTGCGCCAAAGGGAGCGCAGGTGTACGGGAAGGTTCTTGAGTCGGTCAAG
>SMXC01000062.1 GCA_004356825.1 Caldithrix sp. | reverse complement strand
GTCTCGACAGTTGTCACGTTGTTGTCACCCAGGCGAATCTTGTTGCTGGCATCCACCCTGGCATTGGCGCCAATCGCCGTAGTATTGTGGAAATTTTCATCGCTAACACCCGCATCACGTCCAATAGCCGTGTTTAGAAAGCCCGTGGTGTTGAGTAAAAGTGCACCTACTCCGTAAGCCGTGTTGGAGTTTCCCGTGGTGTTGCTGGGAAGTGCGGTTAGTCCGGAAGCCGTGTTGAAGCCTCCCGTGGTGTTGCTGAAAAGGGCGTTTGTTCCGGAAGCCGTGTTGTTGTTTCCTGTGGTGTTGCTGGAAAGTGCATCTGCTCCGGAAGCCGTGTTGAAGTCTCCCATGGTGTTGCTGAAAAGTGCACCTACCCCGGAAGCCGTGTTGGAGAATCCCCCGGTGTTGCGTCTAAGTGCGTTTGCTCCGGAAGCCGTGTTGAAGTTTCCCGTGGTGTTGCTGGAAAGTGCTTCTACTCCGGAAGCCGTGTTCTCGCTTCCCGTGGTGTTCCTGAAAAGGGCGAATGCTCCGGAAGCCATGTTGTCGATTCCCGTCATCGTCAGGTTGCCGGCATTTTCTCCCGCAAAAAAGTTAAACGAGCCAAAATTGTGAATGAAGCGCTTGCCATCGACCATAATGATACCCACGCTGTCACCTGCGCTAACAGATGTATGCGGGAGCTGCAGATTGCCCGTAATCTCAAGCTGTTGAGTTGGCGCCGTGGTGCCAATACCGACTTTGCCATCCTCATCGACAAAAACCACATCGGTGGGGTCGCCGTCGGCCGCGTCCAGGGCATTGCGGCTCTCCGCCACCTGGCCGCTCGCCGATATAGATACCTCGCCTGTAAACCCATCCACATCAAACGAAATATTGTTACCGGCCCGCAATTTAACGCTATCGGTCAGAGTGGCAATTCGGCTGCCATCAGGTCCTAATATTTTCAATGCTCGTACGACTTGCCCATCGGCAATCTTTTTTCCAGTCACCGAGCTGTCTGTTACAGAACGCGCGTTAAGGCTGTACGCCGAGGACGTCAACTCAATTCTTGGGGACAGCTCCTCGCCATCGTTTACAGAAATGGTGAGGAAATAAGGTTGATCAAAAGGTAAATCCAGGGGCGTGATGCTCCCCAAAATCACATTGAACAGACCGGCTTGTACAGAGATATTGTCCTGGCTTTCTTCCCACAACAGGGCGCTGTTATCAGGACTTGAGTATAGACGAAAAGTCAGCTTGTAATTTCCATCCTGAACGACATTGCCGTCTGTATCCGTCAGAACACCTTGATAGCTAATAGTTTGTGGCACCTGCGCGAGCAGTGTGGTCGCTAAGAGCAGAAGCCCTGTGGTGACACTGAGAATTGATTTCATCTTTTCATCCTCCTTTTGTGTTTGTTCGATGCATTTTGAAACAGACGCTGTCACTATTCTCTGTTTTCCAACTCTACCATCCGTTCCTGCAATTTCGAAATAACGGCCTGTTGCTGCTGCACCACTTTGGTCATAATGGCCACAATATCCATCGGACTCAGGCTCTTGCGATCTTTGGTGGCCACCAGCTCCGGCACATCTTCGGCGATGAAACCGACATATTGTTCATCTGTCTCATTTTTGTAGTTGTATTTCACCGGATTCAAATTTTGAAAGGCAGAAAGGGCTTCTTCCGTAGAGAGGTTTGTGATCTTCTCTTTGTAAGCCCGTGAACTGGCGTTGGTCCAAACGCCGCCGGTGGTGACATGGGCTCCGCTTCCCATCTCCAGAGGAAAACCCGGGCTGTTTGTGCCGATGCCGACGCCGCCGGCCGCGCGGATCAGGAATTGATTGTTAGCGGTGGAAACCAGCGAATCGTTTCCTGACGTAACCGAACGATCATTCCAGACGAAGGAACCGTTATGAATGGCGCGGGCATGATAGCCCGCAGCAAAACTGTGACTGCCGCGCGCGTGATTGCCTCTGCCGCCCGGCACGGTCGCTCCTTGATTAGCGGCAATATTATTTCGGCCGCCGCCCACTGTAGAATAATTTCTGGACGCAGTATTGAAGTCACCGCCAGAAACGGTCGATTCTGTACCGCGCGCAATATTATTGAGGCCACCACTCACCGTGGCATAATCGCCAATCGCTTGATTCCTTTCGCCGCCACCAACAGTTGCCGCTCCAGACTCAGATGATTTTGCCACATTATCGCGTCCGCCGCCAACCGTGTCATAAAAATAGGAAGCAGCATTATTTTTTCCGCCCGAAACAGTTGTATGAATTTCCGAGGCCGTGTTCAACTCGCCACCGCCAATGGTGGCATGGCTCGCACTGGCAAGATTTTTCTGCCCGCCGGAAACGGTAGCAAAACCAGCTTCTGTACTATTGCTCTTACCTCCTGCAATCGTGCCATGACTTTTGAAGGCGGTATTCAATTCACCGCCGGACACCGTGGTAAAAAAATTCTCCGCTCTATTGGATTTTCCCCCGGCAACCGTAGCGTGATCGACGCTGGCCTGATTGCTTTCTCCACCGCCAACGGCGGCAAATTGACCAGATGAGGTATTAGAACTCCCGCCGGAAACTGTTCCAAAGCGGCCAGAGACGAGGTTCTGCTTCCCGCCGCCAATGGCGCCAAAATCAGCGCTCCCTACAAAAGTCGCAACAGCCCGATTGCCTTCCCCACCACCAATTACCGCAAACTCTCCCGATGTGGTATTGGAACTCCCACCGGAAACCGTTCCAAAGCGGGCGGAGACAAGGTTTTTCGTCCCGCCGCCAATGGCGCCAAAATCAGCGCTGATTTGATGCGAATTAGTATTTAAGCCACCCCCACCAATCGTTGCGCCTATGGCGTTGTTAGTCACCTCATTACCGGCAAAGCCTCCGATTAAATTCGGACTAAAGAACGTGCCCGAACCGGCGGGCTCTAACCGGAAACCACGAGCGTCGTTGACTTTTATCTCAAACGGAAGATAGTCAAGTGTGCCGATAAAATTGGAAGTGTCAATGCCGGTATTACCGCGCAAAAGCCATCCCGCGCCATTGGAACTGGCAGCAGTAGTTTGTTCCGTATTATCCCCAAAGATAATTTTACCGCCAATTTCCAGATCACCAGCGGCGATAATATCTCCATCCCGACTGATGGTAACTTTCCTCTCAGAAAGTGTTTCAAATTCAGCAAGGTTACCGGCGCTGCCTTTGTGTTCCACCAATATTACCGGACCCTGGCCTTTTGTCGTGGCTTCAAGCGCCGGCTTAAAGTTATCACTTTTTGTAATACTAAACACACCGGCCACACCGATTCCTCTTTGGGTGATATCCAGAACAGGGAACAAAGTATTTTCGTTGAGTGTTTGAAAGGCTGCCACACCTCCCAAACCGATATTTACGATATTAAACGGCCTATCCGGTTCATTCACCGTCACGCTGAAAGGAAACGTCAACCCCAGGCCAGTGGTAGATATGACGACCGAATTCCCGTCATTTACTACAGTCACGTTATCGCCGGCCACAAGATTGACATCTTCAGTCAGCGAGTTGATGCTTCGCACCACACTGCCACTTGCGATTGCGGCTCCGGTCACCGCACTGTCCGCGACGCTTTGGGCATTCAGGCTGTACGCTGCCGAAGTCAACTGAATGCGCGGTTGCAGCTCGCTGCCGCCGTCCACTGCGATGCCCAGCCAGTATTGCTTGTTAAAAAGGAGGTTCAGCGTTGTGCTGCTGCCAAGTATGACGCTAAAAATTCCGTTGGCGACCGTGACGCTCTGGGTCTCTTCCCACACCAACGGGCCGCTGGTGGCGGATTCATAAAGCTTGAAGGTCAAACTGTAGGAGCCATCGGTGACTGCTGTCCCCGAAGCGTCGGTCAAAACGCCTTGGTAGCTCAGGGTTTTGGGGATCTGGGCATTGACCAGCCCCGACATAAACATAATTAAGAAAATTAGTGACTTCATGACCTGTCTCCTCGAATAAAGGATGTTTTTCGCACTCCGCCGGTGTCTATTCATACGGCGGTCACTTTCTTTAATTTACCAACACTATAGGCCGAGCCTCCACAACCTGGTCATTGGCATCGCAGGTTTTACAGTTAAATCCTTCACTTACACACATCATTAGCCGTCCGGAAGTATCTGGTATTATCCAGATACAGAAAACCATCGTACAGGGATAACTTGTATTTTGCCGAGCTGCCGTTGCCAAAAGCCAATGTCAGGATATCGCTATTGACGGCCCAGTTACCATGACGCCCGCCATCAGAAAAAGCGACGCTGCCGAGGCTGGAAATGCTGCCGCCGTAACCGCTGCTCTGGAAGGTGCCATCACTGCACAGCCAGATTTTCTCCTTTTTGCGGTAGCCGTTGCCAACATAAATGTAAACCAATTGCTTGCCGACGACTTCCTTATACCACTTACCCCGGTCCGACTTTAATCTCCTGGCGATGCTGGCGCCCGGCGTAGGACCAGATTTTTCTGGAGCGCTACGCTTGATCTCCGCCATTGCCAGTTTTGGCGAGACATCGCAGGTCGGGTCGTCAACCAGGCACTTGGCGAGGGTCATACCACACCCACATGTGCAATTCTTGCTGGAAAGAACTTTGTAAACTTCCACCTGTTGCTCGTTAGAAAGATGCGAGATATCAACCCGTTTCAGATCAATTTTAGGTGTTTCATTGATGATTTCATCAACTACTTTCCTGGCCAGCTCCGGTGACGTTTCGCACGTCGGGTCATCCACCAGGCAGGTGGCGATTGTCATGCCACACTCGCACGTGCAATTGTTACTGGAAAGAACTTTGTAGATTTCCAGCTGTTGCTCTTTAGAAAGATGAGAGATATCAATCCGTTTAAGATCAATTTTGGGTGTTTCATTGATGACTTCATCAATTATTTTCCTGGCCAGCTCCGGTGACGTTTCGCACGTCGGGTCATCCACCAGGCAGGTGGCGATTGTCATGTCACATCCACACGGGCACTGTCTCGCAGCCAGAATTTGCTTGATGCGGTTTTGCTGCTTTGGCGTCAAGCCGGAAACATCAACTTGCGCGTAATTTGCGTTTGAGAGAACTACCAGAAAGAGGATCGTTAAGACAAATCGTTGCATCTTTGATACTCCTTTCCGCTGGTTTATATAAGCTTGACCGCCAGAACGCTTCAGGCACTCCATACGATTACCAGCAATTGGGCCGGGCCTCCACAACCTGGTCATTGGCATCGCAGGTCCTGAGATAGCGATCGCCGTCGAGGTAGGTTCTGCCCTTTTCATTGCTGCTGAGTGTGTAAGCAGCGACTTTGCCATCGTAATAATTGAGTTGCAGAATGGGCGCGCCATTTTGGGCGATGACCCGCCAGGTACCGGAGCCTTTGCCATACTTCATGGTATATCCACCAGTCATCGTACCGGACCCGGCGTTCCAAACGGTTTCGTCATTCAGGCCATATCTGAAAAAACCCTGTACACAGAGATCGATGGTGGTTTCGCTGGTGTACCCGCCTGAGCTGCCGCTGCTGTAGCGGCTAAAATAACTCAGGCGGCAGCCGTTCAGCTTCTGTTTCCATTCCAGAGCAATCGGGGAAATCGGCGGTTTAAAGAAATGGATGCTGCGCGCCAGCGATTCGGCCGCTTTTGTATGCTCAGAAGTATAACTTTGCGGTTCGACCGCAACCATAACAATGGCGCCGACGCCGTGCGGCGATAGCAAGCCGATGGCATAGGCCCTGGCTTTTTCCCCCTGCAGCGTGCCGGCGTAATTTGCCGCCAGTCCGTTCAGGCCAAACGGTTTGAGTTCACCGGCGAGGCGCAATTGGGTACCGCCAGCCTCGGTGATCCCCTCCTGGGCGCCGCTGCGTATTTCTTCTAGAGACGAGGCTTCATTGGGCAGCAGCAACAGGATGCCCCTCACTGTCTTTGAACCGAGCACATAGCCGGACTCGGTGAGCCGGGCGCGCCAGCCCGCGGGAACGGTAAAGCGCAGGCCCCATTCGTCATTGTTAACTTGGTCGGACTGGCCGGTTTCAGCGCCGCCCTTGGACAGGCCGTCGGCCTGCCGCGTCAGAGAATACACTTCACCTGCGGCCATCAGAGTCAAGGTATTTCCTTGCAGCCGCGCTTGAAACGGCAGCGACTCGCCCTGGAGGACATAGAAGCCCGAAATCAACCCCGGCCCGCCCTTTTGCGCGGAAACCGGCAGGGTCTGGCCTTCAAAGAGAGCGCTGCCGGAGTATTGGCCACTCTGGCCGGTCAGGGTCAGCGTCAAGCCGGAGCCGGAGAATGTGCCGACAAAGGGGTCTATGGAACTTTGGCTTGTCGCCGGGATGGACAGGCAGGCGAGATGTAAAAAAACCGTCAATCCGAAATAACTAGGTCTCATCTTTTTCTCCACCCAGTTTGATTATTTCAGGAATTTTAGCCAGATCATCTTTTAAGACATAATCGCAGGCACCCATCTCCTCAGCAAGGCGCCGGTATTCCTCTTCATCATACATAGTGACCATGATAATTTTGGCGTCGGCATGCTTGCTAAGAATGTCCTTGGTCGCGGTTAACCCGTCGATTGTTTTGATATTGATGTCCATCAAAACCCAATCGGGTTTGTTCATTTCATATAACTGCATAGCTTCTTTGCCATCATCGCATTCGATGATCTCCTCAATATCACCAATATTCTTATGGAGCATCTGTTTTATAAATTCGCGGGTTTTACCGTTGTCTTCCACCAACATTATTTTCACTAGAATTTTCTCTACTTTGATTACAGTCAAGAAACAAAAATTACCACGAGATAACAATAGAGCAGAGTGCTCAATCTAAGATGAGAATATATACCTATAAAGGTAAGCAGGAGTACTCATAGGACTGAGTACTTTTACTTAGTTAATAACCTCTGCGCTCTATCATCTAACAACGACTTAGGTGTCATTCCTCCGGCTACTCTCAGGACATGTCTGAGAACAAGATGCACAGTTTATTTTCTGCAACAAATCAACTCTGCGCAGAATCTACTATGCTTGCGCAGAATCTGCTATGCTTGCGAAGAATCTGCTGCGCCTCCGTAGATTCTTCGCGCCAAACACGGTTGCGTAACGGCACACATTCATCACTTCGCGCTTAGAATGACGTACTCATGAGAAATGTGAGTTTAGTTAGAAACGTTGTAATGAATACTTAAAGGAGGGATTTGTTTTCTAAAGCAAACTGGAGAAGTTTGTGATGACCTTTAAGGTCTAGTTTATTGCAAATGTTGGTGCGGTGATTTTGGACTGTGCGGTAACTAATGAACAATTCCGCCGCAACTTCTTTACTTGTTTTATTATCGGCAATGAGTCTTAAAACCTTTTTTTCCATTTGGGTCAGCCCGCTCAAAGCCGGTGAGCTTTTGTTAAGCTCTTTGACTCTGGTATTCCTGTTGAGCAAATATTCAGAAATGCTTGGGCTGACGTAATATTTGCCTTGAGCCACTGACTTTAAACAGCTTAATAAATCGGAAGTTGCGTTTTCCTTCAGTAGATATCCCTTCACACCGGAATCCATTGCTTCATCGAAATATTCTTCTTCGTCGAACATAGTCAGGATAATAAATTCAACTTTCAACGATTCTTTCTGAACCTCGCTGACAATTTCAAGGCCGCTCATACCAGGCATGGAAATATCGAGAACGGCGATGTCCGGGCATAAGCTTCTTATCAACTGTAGTGCTTCCTCGCCATCCCCGGATTCGCCGACAATTTCAAGTTCCGGGTCTCCTTCCATTATTTTCAAAAGACCCTGGCGGAATATTGGGTGATCGTCGGCAATAAAGATTTTCATCGATTGAGTTTATAAATGAATAGGCGTTTTGTTTGTCCGCATTCCGTACAGGTCATTAAACGTCCTTACATGGATTATTCTTTAAGAATCCGTTCAACTAGTCGTGCATTTTCGAAATAAGGTTGCGCTGTGGGTAATCGTGTTTGTGTGTTTGTGTGTTCGGTGTTCGGTGTTAATCAACTTCATAATTTGATAAATAGCCAAACACTTTAACACCCGAACACGATAACACTGTATATTGGCCGGTTATTTAGGAATCGTTGTACCTATACAGGTATTTTTATATTCAGAGTTGTACCGTTTTCAGAAGAATCAACCACGAATTCCCCTTTAAGAATTTTCACTCTTTCTGAGATCCCAGTTAAACCAAAGCCCTCGTCTTTAGAATCGGGCGAGGTGTGTGATTTAAAATCAAATCCGCTGCCATTATCTTTGATCACAATATTCAGTAAATCCCCTTTCGATTTAACAAGAATTTCCGCTTCAGTCGCATTAGCATGTCTAACCAAATTGTTCATGCCTTCTTGAATTATCCTGAAAATGTGAATATCGCTTTCTTTTGAAAAGAGGCTGTTCATTTCATCAATGTCGGAGGAGAAATGGATCGATGTTGACTTGGAGATTTTATTTATGCTCGATTTAACTGCCTTCGTCAATCCGAGGCGATCGATCTGGTGCGGGTGGAGATTGTAGGATATTTCTCTGACCTCATTAATAGACTCGGAAGCCATTGAAGAGAGTTCGGTTAATTCAACCAATTTGTTTCCCTCAGGATGGGTGTTGATGTATTGATCGACAGAATTCTTCATGACAAGCAAGTTTTGTCCTAAACTATCATGCAACTCGGAGGCAATGCGTTTCCTTTCTTTCTCCTGCATTTCAATAAGTCGCTTTGAAAAGCGTTCCTGGGCAACTTTCCCTTTTTTCAAAGAAGAAACCCGGTTTTGGTAAATCAACAAAAGGAATGCAACTGTGGAAATAACTGCCAAACCCCTAAACCACCAGGTGCCCCAAAAAGGTGGCGAAATCGTAAGCTTAACCGAAGTTCCCTCATTGTTCCATAGACCATCATTGTTCGATCCCTTGACGTGAAAAATATACTCTCCCGGATCCAAATTCGTATAACTCGCGAAGCGGCGATCACCCGAATAGATCCAATCAGGGTCAAATCCTTCCATCATATAAGCGTATTGATTTTTCTGAGAATTGGTAAAGTCCAATGCCGCAAATTCAAAAGAAAAAAAGTTTTGTTTGTAAGAGAGTTCAATTTCTTCAATATAGTCGGGCATTTTGCCATAATTCATTTCTTCATTGAAGATTTTGAATCCGGTGATAGCAACAGCAGGACGGTAAGAGCTGTCGATTACCTGTTCCGGAAAAAAACTATTGAAACCATTGATCCCGCCAAAAAACATTTCTCCCCTGGAGTTTTGATAAACTGCACCGACATTGAATTCATTGCTCTGAAGGCCGTCATTGACGTCATAATTTCGAAACCGTTTTCCCGCCGGATTAAGAGGGTTGAATTTAGACAATCCCTTGTTGCTACTCAGCCAAAGATTGCCGTCGTTGTCGCCCAGGATTGAGTGAACAAATGTGTTTGGCAGGCCATCCTTTTCTAAAAAATGAGTGAACGTCTTGGATTCGGGATCGAAGCGGTTTAAACCGCCGCCCATTGTCCCAATCCATATTATGCCGGAAGCATCTTCAAAAATAGTGACCACGCTGTTGTTACTCAAGCTTTGAGGATTCGCCGGATCATTTGTATAACGAATGAAGGTTTCAGTTAAAGGATCAAAGCGGTTTAACCCATGATACGTTCCGACCCAAAACCTGTCCTGGCTGTCCTGGTACATTATTCTGGCAATATTGTGACTAATCGAGTTGCTATTATCAGGATCATGCTGGTAGTGTTTGAAAGATTTGGTTATGGCGTCAAATTTATTCAGGCCTTCATTCGTCCCGACCCAAATGTTGCCATGCTTATCCTCGTAAATGCTCCAAACAAAATCATTGCTTAAACTTCCCGGGTCATCCGAATTATGGAGGTAATGTTTAAAACGAATTCGATTCGAGAAAGAATTTGCACTTCTTGAAAATGGCGCATCCGATTTGTTTAAACCGCCGCCATAAGTACCAACCCATAAATAACCCTGCCGGTCAAAGCAGATGGCACGGACATCGTCGCTGCTGAGACTGTTTGGCCGCTCGGGATCCTTCCTGACATGCAGCACTCTACCCGACGTCCGGTCGAATCTATCCAGACCGCCGCCAGTTGTACCGACCCACAAATACCGCGAAGGGTCTTCTGCAATAGTTCTTACATAATTATAACAAAGACTATTTGGGTCATCCGGATCATTTCCAAAATAACTAAATTTTTTGCCCTTCCGGTCAACTTTATTTAAACCTCCACCCCATGTGCCAATCCAAAGATTACCTGACCGATCCTCCGCAATGGCTTCAATATTGTCGTAGCTAAGGCTATTCGGATTGCCGGGTTCATATTGATAGGAAATAAATGTCTCTGTTTGAGGATCGAAGCGGTTGAGTCCTCCTTGAGCTGTTCCGACCCAGAGCGTACCGGTATGATCTTCGAAAATAGCTTCAACAAAATTATTGTTGAGACTAGACACGTTTTGAGGATCGAGTTCAAAATGAATAACTTCCACATCATCGTAAAATGTCGCTTTTGAATTTAGTGAATTCGCCGGCTTGTGCGACTTAAAGTTAACAAGTTTATCTAATCCCCCGCCGTAGGTCCCGATCCATAAGTTCTCCTGGCTATCTTCGAAAATTGCTTCGACATGATTATTGCTGAGGCTTTTCGAATTTTCCGGATTGTGCTGAAACCGAAAAAACTTCACGGCGTCAGGATCAATTTTATGGTCATGATTTCGAATGATTAAATTCAAACCGCCGACATGGGTGCCAATCCATAGATTACCGGCACGATCTTCAAGGAGCGCTCTAACATGATCATCGCTGAGGCTATACCTATTACCTGGATCATTTTTAAAATTGTAAAATGTCCCGGTTACGCCTTCTAATACGTTTAAGCCGCCGTCTCTTGTGCCAATCCAAAGATTACCGGAACGATCTTCCAAAATCGCCCGGATTCGGTTACCGCTTATACTTTGTTCATTGTCAGGCTCGTGTTGGTAGCGGGTAAATTGTTCAGTTCGAAAGTTTAATTTGTTTAAACCAGCTGCCATGGTGCCAATCCAGAGGTTGTCACTCTTATCTGCGAAAATAGTTGATATGGTATTGGCTGAAAGCGAATTTGGATCGGAAGGGAGATGCTTGTAAATCTTAAAAGTATATCCGTCAAATTTATTCAGGCCATCCAAAGTGCCAAACCACATAAACCCACGCCGGTCCTGAACAATAGAAGTTACATTATTTTGAGAAAGGCCTTCGTTGATTGAAATTCGTTCAAACTTGATATCACTTCGCTGGGCATACGAATAGGAATTTATGAGAAATATAAAGATTAAAGAAAAATATTTTTGGGGGAATAAGGGCATAACCTGCTACCATAATTGTTTTGTTAAAAAAATATAACAGGATTGTCTTAAAAAGCAAGCAAAACTAATATGGAAACTCAGAGGCGTGGCTTTAATTTTACCTAAATTGAGCGATGGATCCGTGTCCTTATAGAGAAGTGATACAAAATATAATATCAAGCGGTTGGAAAAACAAGAAAACAAAATGTCTTGAGAAAAAGGCTGGCTCAGTTACTCCAGGTGCTCAGCAAGAACTTCAACCGGATGTTTTGCTTTCCTGGCCGTCCCATGCTCGATTTGCTGCCGGCACGAAACTCCCGGCGCCACAATCTGCCAATCATCATTCCTGGATTCCACTGCTCTGAAAAGTTTTCGACGGCCCATTGCCATGGAAATCTCGTAATGTTCCTTTTCAAAGCCAAACGAACCGGCCATGCCGCAGCAACCGGAATCCACCACTTCGATCTCTGCGTTTGGGATCATTTTGAGCAGACTCAAGGTCGGGTTCATGCCGACCAGCGCTTTCATGTGGCAATGGCCGTGCAGTAAAAATCTGCTCTTGGCGGACTTAAGATTTAGGTTGAGATTATTCTGTTCGTTTTCAGAGAGCATAAATTCATCCACTAACAACGTATTCTCGGCGACTGTTTGAACACGCGCATCATTTATCATATCCGGATATTCATCCCGGAAGGTCAAAATACAGCTCGGTTCCACCCCGACAATTTTATATCCCTGTTCCACCAACGGAAACAGCTTTTCGACGTTAAACTCCGCCCGGGTTTTGGCCTCATCCAGCATGCCTTTGGAAAGAAACGGCCGGCCGCAGCATCTTTTTTCGGGAAGGATCACTTCATAGCCCGCAGCTTCCAGAAGTTTTGTAGTGGCAATTCCAACTTCCGGAGTGTTGTAGGTCATGAAACAATCGTTAAAGAGCACCACTTTGTTTTCCCGTTTGCTCGAACTTCGCTTGTGCTGGCGAAACCAATCAGTAAAAGTTTGATGCGCAAAATGCGGCAGCTGCCGATAATTGCTAATTCCAAAAAAAATGTCCAGCAGCCAGCGCACAGGGGGTGCCCCGACAAACCAGTTTGAAACCGGGGCCAAAGCACATCCCAGTCGATTCAGGGATTCAATGTTGCCGAACAGGCGATCACGCAGTGGCAGGCCGTTCTCTTTGTGATAGTGATACAGAAACTCATATTTAATTTTTGCCATGTCCACGTTAGTCGGGCACTCGCCTTTGCACCCTTTGCAGGCAATACAAAGATCCAAAACGTCATACAGCGCTTTACTTGTAAATTCTTTTTTATCTAATTTACCGGAAATAACCGCCCGAAGTGCGTTCGCCCGGCCGCGGGTGGAATGTTCCTCTTCCGAGGTTACCATGTAAGAAGGGCACATGGTTCCGGAATCTTTTTTCCGGCAGACGCCATTGCCGTTACAAATTTCAATCGCCGCATCAAAGCCGCCTTCTTTCGAAAAATCCAGGAAGGTCGGCAAAGATTGGGATTTGCCCTGCGGGATGACTCTCAGGTTCTCGGTTAAAGACTGCGCATCGACTATCTTGCCCGGATTTAGAATGTTTTTGGGGTCGAACGCTCTCTTGATCTCTTTAAAAGCTTGATATAGTTTAGGGCCGAACATCTTCTCGTTGAAGCAGCTTCGTGCCAGGCCATCCCCATGTTCACCGCTGAAAGCGCCACCATACTTCAGTACCAAATCACTCACATGATCGGCGAGCGACTGCATTCTGGCGAGGTCATCTTTGGATTTTAAATTTAAAAGCGGCCGGACGTGTAAGCAGCCAACGCTGGCGTGGGCATAATAACACGCCTCTGT
>SMXC01000003.1 GCA_004356825.1 Caldithrix sp. | reverse complement strand
TAAACGACCCTTCATTTTCCACCTGCTGGCATTTGAATTTGTTTCTGCCGGCCTGAGCCGCCGGTTACTCTGCTTATACAAATGTTCAAATAACACCGCGCCGATTGCAGCGATTTCTTGTCCTGGCGTCCCGTCCGCCTGGTCAGTTAATCTCCCAGGGTGGTTAAAGAATTCTTTTTCAATAAAATGGGTATCAAAATCACCCGAAATAAATTTTTCGTGCTCCATGACTTTAAAACAAAATGGAATGGACGTTTCAACGCCGAAGAGGCAGTATTCTTTGAGCGCTCTTTTCATTCTGGAGATCGCTTCAGCACGATCTCTTCCCCAAGTGATTAACTTAGAAATGAGCGGATCATAGTAAATAGAAACTTCAGCGCCTGAATAAAATCCGTTATCGTCTCGCACGCCGGGTCCACTGGGCGGTGCCATGAAACTGATTCGCCCCGTTGATGGGAGGAAATTGTTTGTGGTATCTTCGGCATAAATCCGGCACTCGATGGCGTGACCGGTGCAACGAATATCTTTCTGCTCATAGCCCAACGGTTCACCCTCGGCAATTCGAATTTGCTCTTTAACTAAATCTAAACCTGTAACCATTTCGGTAACCGGATGCTCAACCTGCAGGCGGGTATTCATTTCCAGGAAGTAAAAACTGTGATTTTTTTCGAGCATAAATTCGACAGTACCGGCATTTTGATAACCGCAGGCAACCGCCGCACTCACGGCCGCCGTCGCCATTTTCTGACGCAATTGTTCATCTAAAATGCAAGACGGCGCCTCCTCGATGACTTTTTGATGACGCCGCTGAATGGAGCACTCCCGCTCCCCCAAGTGCACAACATTGCCATGCTGATCCGCTAGAATTTGAAACTCAATGTGCCTTGGCGCTTCCAAATATTTTTCGATGTAGATCCGGCCATCTCCAAATGCGGACTCCGCTTCTGATTTTGCCGCCCGAAAAGCAGAAGCAATTTCGGCTTTGGTTTTTACAACTCGCATGCCCTTGCCACCACCGCCTGCTGCTGCTTTTAACAAAACCGGGTAACCCAAATCGTTGGCCAAAACCGCAGCTGCTGCGTCATTCGGCAAAGCTTTATCCGTTCCGGGTATAATTGGCACGTCTGCTTTAAGCATCCTCTGCCGCGCTGCAGTTTTATCCCCCATCAAGCGCATAGCTTTGGGTGGCGGGCCAATAAAGACTAAACCAGCTCCAGCGACTCGCTCAGCAAATTCCGGGTTCTCCGCAAGGAAACCGTACCCCGGGTGGACTGCGTCTGCTCCCGATTTCTTCGCAACTTCGATCAGCTTATCCTGAACCAGATAACTCTCATTCGAAGGCGCTGGTCCTAAATAATAAGCCTCATCAGCGAATCGGACATGCAACGCGAGGCGGTCGGCTTCGGAGTACACCGCAACGGTTGAAACTTCCAACTCTTGGCAGGCGCGAATAAGACGCACCGCAATCTCACCACGGTTGGCAATCAGAATCTTCTTGAATTTATTGGACATTTTGAAAACTCTTCAGGGCTTCCTTCTCGTTTTGATGCCCCTCCAGAATATTTTCTAATTTCGCGATTTTAATAAGCGTACGAATCTTGGTGTTTAAATTGACCAATTTGAGTTTTCCGGAATTCAGCCTGGCTTGCCGGTGCCCAAACAAGAGGGCACCTAAGCCTGAACTGTCCACATAATCGACTCTACTTAAATCGATTAAAATATTCTGCGCGCCGTCTCTTTCAATTAATCGCAGCAACTCCGTTTTCATATCAGACGAAATATTGCTATCGAGGCGTGATTCCTGAACGCGCACAACCGTGACGTCTGCGATGTTTTCTTTCTGAAAATTCATGAATCCTCTTTTTAATTCAATCAGTCCTTAATCTAAAATAAATGTTACATTCATTGTGACGCGATATTCGGAAACCCTCGCGTTTTCAATTTTGGCTTTTTGCGAAACGATTTCAGCGCCGGTAATGTTTCTTAAGGTTGAAGTCGCGCGATCGATTCCTACTTGAAATGCATCCTGAAACCCTTTTTCTGATGACGAAGTAATTGTTGTAACTCTTGCAACGGCCATGTTAGCCTCCTTTGATTGGGTTATTGGTTATTGGTTATTGGTTATTCGTTATTCGTCTTCTTAATTCTTAATTCTTAATTCGCAATTCCTTTCACTTGCCGCATTTCATCAGCGACCACACACTTTATTTCATCATAACTGTAATTGTCCGGCAAGATTTCTTTTATGGGCTTTAAAGCGGGCATGCCGGCTACTTTAATTGCACCTCTGATACCCTTAACTTTATCTGCTGAGACAACCCCGACGACTTTAACCAGATCGGATTCAATCAGGTGGCTCAGATGAGTAAATATGGTACGGGCGGATAAATTACGCTGCCCCGCAATTTCCCCGGCTGAGAGTCCTTTTCGAAAAAGTGCAAGTGTGACCTGGTCAGTTGAAGACACCCCCGAAACCCATCGCGTCGGTGAGTCCGAGAGCGCAGGAACAAAGGTCTCTTTTGGATCCAACGGAATTGGGGCAAGCTTTTGCAATGCTTCTTCTCCCTCCAGCGTAAGCTTCAGAAGAGGATAATCTTTCCAAATTAGTTTTAAATAACGCTGCTTCAAAAGTTGGTCGACATAATCTTTGCATTGTGTTTGCGTGTAATGCTGCAACCGGCCGTAATGCTTCGTCTTATCCCAGCCATATTCAAAAATATTTTTTGCTCTCGAGCCGGTTAAAACCTCAACTAAACGGCTTCTTCCGACCTCGCGTTTAAAATGTTTGACGGCATGCAGAATGATAAGCGCGGTCTTTTCCACTTCTGAATACTCCCCATTGGCGGCTGTTTTTTTTCCAGAAACAGAACTTTCCCGCAAACACACGTCACAACACCGCTCCGCATCGGCAGCGCCCTTATCTCCGAAATGCTCCAGAATAAACCGCCGCCTGCAGCGGCTACTATCGGCATAACCGATCATCTGATCTAACTGTTGGTGCCTATACCGCCGTCTTTTCTCGATTTCCCGGACGTTTTCAGAAAGGTCCAACTTTTGAATGGGCAGGAGTTTAAAATTCAGCATCTGGTTGCGGTCACCCAAATCTTGTATAATGTTCGCCTTCAACAGCTCTGCAATTCCGACTCGTATCTTGGTTTCGAAAAGATCAGTGGTTCTCTCCAAATAACCCATGTTGATGTGAACCAAACCCTCCTCTTCAGCGCCTTTGATCACCTCATAAATTTGGGTTAACTCTTTCCGGGTCGGCAAGCTGTTTTCGATAAACCACTTCTGCAGTCCCTGATCATCAGGCGAGTAAAGTAAGATAACCCGGGAAGGTTCGCCATCGCGACCTGCCCGGCCGGCCTCCTGATAATAGGCCTCCAAGGTACCGGGTAAAGTATAATGAATCACCTTGCGAATATCCGGTTTGTCCACTCCCATGCCAAATGCGTTCGTGGCCACGATGACGGATATTTCATTATTCATAAAAGCATCTTGAATGCGGTTGCGCTCGTAGGCACTCATGCCGGCGTGATAAAAATCTGTTTTCTGCTTGCAAATAATTCTTACAAATTCCGCAACCTCTTCCGCCTCCCGCCGCCTGCCGGCGTAAATGATCGTACTTCCCGGCTCTTTCTTTAACAGTTTCCCTAATTCAAGACGTTTGTCATTATCGTTCAGCGTGTATTCAACTTCAAACGAAAGATTGGGACGATTAAACCCGGTTACAATTTTCTCGCAATCTGGCAGCCCAAGCTGCGCGATAATATCTTCCTGAACCTTGACTGTCGCCGTCGCAGTCAAAGCCATCACCGGCGGGTTGTCGAGCGAAGAAATCACATTTTTCAAAGTCAAATAATCGGGACGAAAATCGTGCCCCCAGTGCGAGATACAGTGCGCCTCGTCAATCACAAATAAACTTATATCAACCTCGGAAAGCGCGGAGGAAAAAGCGCCGCTGCGAAATCGCTCCGGTGCGATATAGATCAATTGGAACCTCCCGTCTTTCATGTCTCGAATGCGTTCGCTTTGCTCAGAAGTTGACAGGGAACTATTGATAAAGATTGCGGCTTTCCCAGACGCCTGTAAAGTCTCGACTTGATCCTTCATCAAAGCGATGAGAGGTGAAACGACCAGAGTCGTACCCTGAGTTAAGAGTGCTGGCAGCTGGTAGCACAATGACTTCCCGGCTCCGGTGGGCATTACAACCAACGCGTCCCTTTGATTCAGAACGTGGTTTATCGCCACATCTTGCCCCGGCCGAAAGGCGGTGAATTTAAAGTAGCGGTGTAATTCTTTTGTTAGATTTAGAGACATCTGCTTATTTGAAACATCTAATTTTTTCTTCAACAAATTCACCGATAACTTGTTTTTCTTCAAGCAGTCCGATGTCTTTTAACTATCGAAATTCTGTTTTTAATTGTCCTCACACACAAGTATTTGCAACTCAATTGTCCTCGATTGAGAACCGCAAACGAGACGTTTGCGTTACTAAAGCGGAATATTCCCGTGTTTCTTCCGCGGATTCGAGTCTACTTTATTTTCAAGCATTTCAAGAGAGCGGATCAACTTCAGCCTCGTTTCTTGCGGCTCAATGATTTCGTCGATATACCCGCGCTCGGCTGCGATATAAGGATTAGCAAATTTCTTTCTGTATTCCGCTACTTTCTCGTTGGTGATCTTTTCTTTGTCGTCTGCATTTTCAATCTCTTTTTTGAATATAATCTCCACCGCGCCTTCGGGACCCATGACGGCAATTTCTGATGACGGCCACGCGTAATTAACATCACCCCGAATGTGCTTGGAGCTCATAACATCATAAGCGCCGCCGTACGCCTTTCGAGTAATGATGGTAATTTTCGGCACCGTGGCTTCGCAGTAAGCATACAAAAGCTTGGCGCCGTTTTTTATAATGCCGCGCCATTCCTGCTCCGTGCCCGGTAAAAAGCCCGGCACGTCCACAAATGTAACGATTGGGATGTTGAACGCATCGCAAAAGCGAACAAATCTGGCGCCTTTAATCGATGAGTCGATATCCAACACGCCGGCTAAGGCAGCCGGTTGATTTGCGACAATCCCAACAGACCGACCGTCTAAACGGCCCAACCCTACCACAATATTTTGAGCATAATCCGCATGAACTTCAAGAAATTCGTTGTCGTCCAAAACTCTGGTAATAATATCCCGCATCTCGTAAGGTTTATTGGGATTTTCCGGGATAATTGTCATCAAGTCTTCATCGATGCGATGGCTATCATCCGAACATTCAAATCGCGGCGGATCTTCCATGTTGTTTTGAGGCATATAACTCAATAGCTTGCGGATTGTTTGCAAACACTCAACTTCATTTTCGGATACAAAATGAGAGACTCCACTTTTAGTGGCGTGGGTTTCAGCGCCGCCAAGTTCTTCAAAAGTCACCTCTTCATGGGTCACGGTTTTGACAACTTCAGGGCCGGTCACAAACATGAAGCTGGTTTTCTTAACCATTAAAATAAAATCTGTAATCGCCGGTGAGTAAACCGCACCGCCGGCGCACGGTCCCATTATTGCGGAGATTTGCGGCACCACGCCGGAAGCCAAAGTGTTGCGCAAGAAAATATCCGCATAAGCGCCGAGACTAACAACTCCCTCCTGAATGCGTGCACCGCCGGAATCGTTCAAACCAATTACCGGGGCGCCGACCTTCATAGCCATGTCCATTATTTTACAGATTTTTTTCCCATATGCTTCAGAAAGAGAGCCACCCAACACAGTAAAGTCCTGAGAAAAAACAAATATTTGCCTGCCGTTGATAAGGCCGTGACCGGTTACGACGCCGTCACCATAATACCTTTGTTTGTCGAGACCGAAATCGCTGTATTGATGTTTAACCAGCATGTCGATTTCCTGAAAGCTGCCTTCATCCAGCAGCAGGTCGATGCGCTCGCGGGCGGTTAGTTTGCCTTTCTTGTGCTGGGCATCGATGCGTTTTTGTCCGCCGCCTAACAGAGCTTCGGATTTCTGCCGGCGTAAATACTGAATTTTTTCGGGAATTGCCATTTTGCGTTGCTTATTTTGCGAGAACTTTTAACTTTAAAAACTTAAATAATAAATAATCAAAAATCAACAGATTTAAAAACACGACAGGGCTCATTGAATATGAAGGCGCAATTACTTCGGCAACTTTCTGAAAAAAAATAACTCCACCGATTCACATCGAATTTTCGCCGAGCGTCACCGAAATTTTTTAAAAAAAATTAATTTCTCTATCTTGAGAATGAGGAAGGGCTAAATTGCTTAACTGATTTAATTATTTTCAAATAAAATTCGGTGAACTGCGGTGACTTCGGCGGGATTCGGTGGGATTCGGTGGGATTCGGTGGGAAAAGTTATTTTTTTAAGATTACACAATGATTTTTACCTGATTATCTCACAGGTCATTCATATTCGGAATAAAGAAGTCTCACAAAGAGTAATTAAACAATTCCATCTACAAATTCAATAACACCGCTGAGGATCTTATGAAACACACAATCAAACTCCTTTTAATATTTTTGTTAATGCAATGCTCAAACAACCCAATCTCTTCCAGTCCAATCCAGGAAGAAGGTGAATGGTTGATCCGTAAAGCAATGCCAACCGCAAGACAAGAAATTCCCCATGCTGTGTTGGATGGAAAAATCTATATACCGGGCGGGTTTACCGCCAGTCGCGCAGCAACAAACATTGTAGAAGTTTACGACCCGGCAACGGATGATTGGTCCACCGCACCTCCCCTACCGGTAGCCATGCATCATTTGCATTTGGCGGCCGCGAATGGCACGCTTTATATTCTCGGGGGTTACGAAACCTCTAGCTTTGCCCGCTCAAATCGAGTCCTCGAACTGGATCTGCCAAATAACCGCTGGAATCCAAAAAAGAGCCTGCCGACCCCTCGAGGCGCAGGAATTGCCGTCGCTTTTGAAGATAAAATATATGTTATTGGCGGCGCAGCGCGTCCTGGGGCCTCGGGGACCAATGAAATGTACGACCCCGTCACAGACGACTGGATATCACGTGCCCCCATGTTGACCGCGCGCGAACATCTCGCTGGAGCACTGGTCGATTCCCTGATTTATATTGCTGGCGGAAGAGTGAGTGGAAGTAATATGGGCACGCTCGAAGTCTATTCACCCAAAACAAACGAATGGCGCACTCTAAAGGACATGCCGACTCCTCGTGGCGGCAACACGGCTGCTTCGGCAAACGGGCGGCTTTATGTTTTCGGAGGTGAGTTCTTTGATGACGGTTCCGGCGTTTTCAACGAAGCCGAGGAATATGATCCGGCGACCAATAGCTGGCGTCAAATGGCCGCAATGCCCAGTCCGCGGCATGGAATCGGAGCGGCCACAATAGGTGGTGATATTTACATCATTGGCGGCGGATCCGTTGCCGGATTTGGCGTGACCAATGTCAACTCAATTTTCAGACCGCCTGTGGACGTTACTTCAGTTGCAGAAGAAAGCAGTTCGCAGCAAAATTTTGTCTTAGAGCAAAATTATCCAAATCCGTTTAACCCAAACACGACGATTCGGTTTAGGTTAAAAAACTCCAGTCAGGTTACTTTAAGAATCTATGATCTCTCCGGACGTGAAATTATAACACTTGTCGATGGCAGATTAAATGCCGGAGAACATGCGGTGGGGTGGCAAGCAAACTCCATTGCAAGCGGCGT
>SMXC01000061.1 GCA_004356825.1 Caldithrix sp. | reverse complement strand
AACGGTTTGAAATGCAGGCGCGGCACCGCGATGGCCACGAGTTTCAAGTTGAAATAACAATCACTCCTTTGAAAATAGGAAATTCATTCCTGTTTAGCGCTTTTATTCGCGACATTACAGAACAAAAACGAGCTGAATATGAACTAAAGACTGCGAAAGAGACTGCAGAAAACGCCAATAAAGAACTACGCCGAACAAATGAACATTTAGAGCGGGCAACTTTACTCGCTAAAGAAATGGCCATGCAAGCTGAAATGGCAAGCGGCGCCAAGAGTGAATTTCTGGCGAATATGAGTCACGAAATTCGTACACCGCTAAATGCCATTATCGGGATGACGGACCTCGCCCTGGAAACCGAGTTAACTTTTGATCAGCGCCAGTTTCTCAGCGTCGTGCAATCTTCCTCTGAAGGCTTACTGAGCTTGATTAACGATATTCTTGATTTCTCTAAAATAGAAGCCGGCCAGATGCAGCTCGAACAGATAGAATTCAATTTAAGGGAGGTCATTGAAGGTGTTGCGGAAATGCTGGGAACGCGTGCGCAGGCCAAAGAGATTGAGTTCTTGTGTTATGTTGAGCCCGATCTCCCGACAACGGTTATTGGAGACCCGACTCGCCTGAGGCAGGTACTGTTAAATTTAATAGGCAACGCCATCAAGTTTACCGAAGAAGGACAGGTGGCCATAAAGGTTGAGTCAGCGGCCGGTGAAAATACGACGTGGGAAGAAGGTTTCGTTGAACTTCATTTTAAAGTATCAGATAGCGGAATTGGGATTTCTTCTGAAAACATAACTAAAATATTTGAAAAGTTTTCGCAAGAAGACACCTCGACTACGCGCAAGTTCGGCGGCACTGGCCTTGGTTTAAACATATCTACATCTTTAATCGAAATGATGGCCGGGGAACTAAAAGTAGAAAGCGAAGAAGGTAAGGGCAGCACATTTCATTTTAAGCTAAGATTACCCGTTGGTCAAAACAAAACAGATGGCCTGGAGAAAATCTATTCAGAGTTCAAAAATCTAAATGTCCTGGTCGTCGACGATAACCAGACCAATCGATTTATTTTAAGAAAATACCTGGAGAAATGGGGATTTCAAGTCACGGAAGCCCAAACCAGTCAACAAGCGCTTGCCATCTTAGCTGCCGCAAACCCGCCAATAACATTGGCAATTTTAGACCAGACAATGCCGGAAATGGGCGGACTTAATCTGGCAAGGCGGATTAGAGAAAATGAAACGATTAAAGAGACCAAGCTTATTTTATTGTCATCCCTGGTAAGTTTTGATCGGGAAATTCAGAAACAGCTGCAAATAGCCGAGTCTATCGTGAAGCCGGTAAAACAATCGCAGCTATTTGATTCAATCCTGAGAGCTTTGACAGACAAAGATCCGCGTGAGCAGCTAAATCAAGACAAAAAGATTACGGTCGTCCACGAAAATAAAATAGCCGGCAATATCTTACTGGTAGAAGATAATCTGAGTAACCAAAAATTGACAAAGAAAATTTTGGAGAAAAGAGGTTATCGGGTGGACATCGCTGAAAATGGCCTCTTAGGTGTAGAGGCATTTATTAAGTATCGTTACGATTTAATCCTCATGGATATTTACATGCCGGAAATGGACGGCTTTGAAGCAACCCATGAAATTAGATCCTGGGAACGCCAACATAATGAAGACCGCATTCCAATTGTAGCACTAACGGCCCACGCCATCGATGGGTACAGAGAAAAATGCCTGCAGAATGGCATGAACGACTACGTTACCAAACCCATTAAGAAAAAAATCCTCTATAATGTGATTGAACATTGGCTGGACGCGCGCCCGTCAATTTTAATAGTAGATGATTCCAAAGATAATCGAAATTTGCTGCTGCATAATTTGAAAAGAAAAGGGGAGTATCAGTTAATCACCGCCAATAATGGCGAGGAGGCCGTGAATATCTTTAAACGGCGGCCTATCTCAATTATCCTGATGGACATGGAAATGCCGGTCATGGATGGTCGCGAGGCAATGCGGAAAATCAGAAGCTTAGAAAACGGTGAAGATGTTCCTGTAATCGCTCTTACCGCCCACCACGGCAAAAATGAGCAGGATAAATGTTTGGAAGCCGGCGCAAATAAATTCCTTACAAAGCCAATCAGAAAACAGAAACTTTTTGAGACAATTGAAGAATATTTGAAAAACGAGCCTGTGCTTGCAGAATCTTAAAATGGCTCAAAATTTAATTTCGTGAACAAAAAGTTGCTTTTAAGCGCTCTGGGAAAAACCGGCGGCAACATCAGCAGGGCAGCAAGACTTTTAAGAATTAATCGTGGCAAATTTCGTTATCGCCTCGAACGACCTGGGTTATCTATTTAGAAATCATTCGATAACCATAAAAAAAATAGTTTTTCCCACCGAATCAGACGCCGAACGAAACTCACCGAGTTTACTTTCATTTAGCCTGCTTTCATTTTTTAAAAATCAATTGAAGCACCAACTGCTTGAATTACAAACGGCGCCGTGAAGAAGTCATAACATTACCAGGTAGAGATTTATTTTAAATATTCCGGTGACCCCTCGGCGAAATTTGGCGTACTTAAGCGGAAATTATTTTTATCACGAAAAATCGCCCATGTAACTGCTCATTCATATCTGCAAACGGCAAGAAACTTTAGAAACTTAGTTTTTTCCAGCAATTCTTCTTAAGTATTTTATTTTTTATGTCTCTTATTGCCTTGCGGCAACAATTTATGAAGAATGCAGGTTAATTATTCTAAGTCCCCTTTTCGGAATTAGCTACGCCCGGAAAGCCGTTTTCCCTCCTCTTCATCGACCCGTGTTAGTAGCAAACTGCCCACAATGAACATGACCACTACAATGCTCATCCCGGCGCGCTGCGAATTAAACATTTCGGTCAGGAGGCCAAGAAAGAATGGCCCTATAAAGGCGGTTGCTTTTCCCGAAAAAGCATAAAAACCAAAAAACTCTGTTTTTTTGTCCGCAGGCACAAATCGTCCCATGAGTGAGCGGCTGGCCGCCTGATTGGGACCTAAGAAAAACCCCACGATAATTCCGGAAACCCAGAACCAGAGTTTACTTGGCGCCAAAACAGCGAGTAGAGTTGCGGCAATGAATACCATGTTTGTAATTTGAATGGTCCTCTTGCCGCCAATACGATCATCGAGAAATCCCATCGCAAATGCACCGAGTCCGGCGGTGATATTTAAAACAATCCCAAAGGTTAAGATTTCAGAGAATGTGAACCCGAACGTTCCGGCGGCATAAATTCCGCCAAAAGAATAGATGGTAATGATACCGTCGTTATAAAAAATTCGCGCGACAAGCAAACGGACGATCTGCCGGTAGCGTTTAATCTCATGGAATGTGCTCTTTAGTTGTCTCACGGTAGAAAAAACCATCTGCCCAATATTGGGAAAGGTTCGTCCTTTTTTCTCATTCACCCAAATAAAAAAAGGCACCGCAAAAATTGTAAACCAAACAGCCACAAGCAGATTGGTAGCCCTGATATTTTCACTGTTTTCCGTGGAGAAACCGAACCATGGATTTTCTGTTTGCACAAATCCAACCATGGCGACCACCATGCATAAAAGTCCGCCGACGTAACCAACCCCCCACCCATATCCGGAGATGCGGCCAATTTTCTCGTATGGGGCCACGTCTGGTAGAAAAGCATTATAAAAAACCATCCCCATTTCCATGCCAATGTTGGCAATTACAAACCAGATCAGGCCTTTTAAAACCTGACCCGGTAAAACGTTGAAAAGGTTGGCGGTACAAATAACTGTAATTGCAGTTAAGATAAAGAGAGTTCGTTTTCTGAATCCGCCGGTATCGGCAAGCGCACCAAAAAATGGCGAGAGTAGGCCAACCGTCAGCGCTGAAATTGTGATGCCTCTTGACCACATTGCGGTGCCGGTAATCACATCGGGTGCGATTGTCTTAGTAAAATAAGTGGCGTAAATAAATGTTAAAACCAGGGTCGAAAAAGAGGAATTGGCGAAGTCGTATAAAGTCCACGCAAAGACGGCGCGCCTGTCGAAGTTTTTGGGGGGCATCCTCTCTCCTGAAAAATGAAATGAAAATTAATGGGGAAGACGATGAGCGTATTGAATTGGGAAGATACAGGATCGTGGACTAAATGTCAAGTTCGACCCCTTTTGTAATTCCTTATTTATCGGGTCGAATCACCCGCTACAGATGTAGCTTCAACCAGACCCCTTTCCCAGTCAGTGGGCTGCTCATCTGCTGGAAAACTGTTGATAAAACCGACAATGCTTGGACTCGCAAGGTTACGTTTGCCAATTTTTACGCGATTACTCGAATTACCTTCAACCGTATTTATGGTGACAGCTCGATTGGCCGCGACCTCAACCCGGTAGACAAACCCAATATGGCCTTTTCCGGTCAATTTGCCATCCTTTTTATACAACATGACAAAGGCGTCACCAGGAATTGGGATATAATTCCCTTTATTGCGGGCGAAACCAAGCGACTCAGCCTTTCTCCACGCCGATAAACAGTGGCCATATTTTGCTTTTAGGGAATATGCCCCGAAGCACTGCTTATTGCACCAGGACCAGAAGTAACAACACCACGGTGCACCTTTAAACCCCTTGTACTTGATTACGCCATCGCCCCAATTACTGCCATCGGGGTCCTCCCGAACCCCCAGCTCATGTTCTTTGAGCACTATTGTAAGCTGTTCGGTTCTTATTGGAGAAAGATCCACAGGAATATGTCGAGGCAGATTTGATTTTTGGGCCTCCCCGGAAGGGTTGTTCAAGGCCCACCAAGTCTTATCGCCGACAATCCCGTCTGCTTCCAAAAACTCTCCATCCGGGCCCAGGTGAGTTTCTTGAAAATATATCACTGCAGCCTGCGTAAACTTGAGGAAATTACCTGCAGTTTTTCCCGCGAAATACCCTTGCTCCATTAAGATGCGCTGAAGAACCTTAACGTCCTCGCCTTTGTCGCCAAACTGCAATGTAGGCATAGTCCACTCCTTATTGACCTATTCTTGACTGGAATTAACCAAAATTTAAAAAAGTGTCGTCAAAAGTCAAGAAATTACTTTTTCTAAATAAAGAGATGTGTGATGGGCGTGTTCTCGCAGAACTTTAGAATTTTTGCAAAAATTGAGTGCTCTGCAATTTGAAAAGAGCGCTAAGAATCAAGAGTTAAGGATTTTCACTTTAGCATCGATGAGCTGGTCGTGTCTAACTCCCAGCAGAGTGGCAAGTTTATGAATTAAGTAGTCTTCATGCTGATCCAGTTTTCCATCCGCATAAACCAGTTTCCATAAAAATTCGACCACGCGGATTTTCTCATCTTCAGAATAATTTTCATTGATCTGGTTTGTGAACTGCCACAAGTCGATGCTGTCTTGCCGCTCTTTGTCGGCGGCTTCGGTCAGCTCAACCGCAACTTCATCGGACAGGTCGTATTCCTGTTTTAAAATTCCCAGGATACTTTGACGTTCCTTCTCGCTGAATTCGCCGTCGATTTGTGCCATTTCGAGAAATAGCGCGCAAGTTGCAATTCGGATATCGTGATTTTGGACTCTTTTTGAATCTGTTGAATCCGATTGGTTTACAGCACCAAATACTTTGTTTATAAAATCGAGCATATTGACCTCCGGTTTGGAGTTTATACATGCTGGCTATGGCATAAGTTTCATTTCGGGGCGACTGCCAGTTTGCCGTATACTAAAATTGTAGATTGACAAATTCACCTCATTTCCTTATAATTAGAAAATTCATAAGTTAAGAGGGAGGGGCCAGATCTATGGAAGCAGTATTTACCAATGACGCCGTTGTTTTAGGAATCCTATTTGCGATTCTCGCTTTTGTCTTCAAAACGTCTCATAGTTCAATTCCATTCTGGAAAAAGTTTTATACGTACGTGCCGTCTTTGCTCTTGTGTTATTTTATACCATCCGTGTTAAATTCATTGGGAATTATTTCCGGGGAAAATTCCAACCTCTATTTTGTTTCTTCCCGTTATCTACTGCCCGCCAGTTTGGTTCTATTAACTCTAAGCATCGACTTGAAACGAATTTCATGTCTTGGTCCGAAAGCACTCATCATGTTTCTGGCCGGCACCGTGGGAATTATGATTGGAGGTCCTATCGCTGTGTTAATTTTTAGTTTTGTTGCTCCCGACGTTGTCGGCGGCAGCGGCGGCGATGCCGTTTGGCGCGGGCTGACCACAGTTGCCGGAAGCTGGATAGGCGGCGGCGCAAATATGACCGCTATGAAAGAGGTCTTTGAAGTAAGCGATAATCTATTTTCGGCCATGATTACCGTAGATGTTATCGTCGCGAACATCTGGATGGCCTTTCTCCTTTACGGCGCAGGCATCTCAGAACGAATCGACCGCTGGTTTAAAGCGGACGCTTCGGCGATTGATGAGGTTCGTAAGAATATTGAGGAGTACCGGGCGAGCATTGCTAAAATCCCCAGCCTCACCGATGTTACGATGGTTATGGCAGTCGGGTTTGGCGTTACCGCCATCGCGCATTTCGGCTCCGATTTGATCGCGCCATGGATTGCCGAAAATGCGCCTGCACTTAATAAATACAGCCTCAACTCCGGCTTCTTTTGGATTGTTGTGATCGCCACCACCGGCGGTCTGTTGCTCTCATTCACCAAAGTCCGCGAGCTTGAGGGGGTTGGCGCCTCCCGCTATGGCAGCTTACTTTTGTATGTTCTGGTGGCAACTATTGGCATGAAAATGGATATTCTTGCCATTTTCGAAAGTCCACAGTTGTTTTTAATTGGAATTGTCTGGATGATGGTCCATGTGATTGTTCTTTTGACAGTTGGTAAAATAATTAAGGCGCCGTTTTTCTTTGTCGCTATCGGCAGTCAGGCCAATGTCGGCGGCGCAGCTTCTGCACCCATCGTGGCCTCGGCTTTTCACCCGGCCTTGGCGCCCGTTGGTGTATTGTTAGCGGTCCTTGGCTATGCATTGGGAACTTACGGGGCCTGGATTTGCGGCATTATGATGCAAGCGGTTGCACCTTAAATAATTCAAGATTTGTAAACCATAGACCAAAGCCCGATTCCTAGAATGGCTCCGGCTTTTCATTTCCGATGTTAATTTAATAAATTTTTAACATCTTAGAAACAAAAATATGAATCAGAAAGTTCTAAAAACTATCCGGCAGGTAAAAGATAAATCAAAGGTAAAATAGTATAAAAATATTGCATCTAAGTTTTTTTGTACATAGATTTTAAACAAATTACCAAATCATTGGAACCTGAAGTAGAAATTATGCCTTTTCCGAGTCTGGAAAATTATAAAATCCAGAAAAAAATTACCACCAGATTGTGTTACTCACTTTATGACGCTATTGATAAAAGAGACAATAAATCTGTTTTTCTCAAAATTTTAGATCAAGAATATTCCGGCAATCAAGATACTGTTGCCAATTTTATCAGCGGCGCTCGAATCGCCCGCATGCTGAATCATCCCAATATTGTCAAAATTTACGACTCCGGCGAAGACCAGGGGCATTACTTTATCTCATCAGAGCCAATCGAATTCGAACCTCTCAAAACGTTAATTTTAGAAATCTTTTCATTGTCTTTCGCAGATTTAGCTAAAATTTTCACCAATATCGCCAAATCCTTAACTTACGCCCACCTTCGCGGCGTTGTCCATGGTTTCCTAAATCCAAACAATGTTTATATTAGCTCAAACAGTGATATTAAAATCGATGACCTTGGGTTTAATTGGTTCGTGCCAAATATTCTTACGGGTGACCTGGCGGAATCTACTTACCTGGCCCAATATATCGCACCGGAATATTATCGAAGTGCGGAGCAAGCAGATGGCCGCGCGGACATCTATTCTGTTGGGGTGGTCTTGTTTGAATTTTTGACGGGAAAAACCCCTTTTAATCAGAAAAACATAGCTGCTATCCAGGAGCAGCATTTATCAGGAAAAATTCCGCCGGTTTACTATGAGGAGCTGCAATTGCCAGTGGAATTCAGCGAGATCATTAATAAGTCAATCAACAGATTTATTGAGAAACGATTTCAGAATTCAAGTGAGTTTGTAAGGTCGTTAGAATTTCTGAAAGAGAAATATTTAGTCGTTCCCACCCCCGTGGAAATTTCCGAGCAACAGGTTTCGATGTTTGAAGCAAAGGTTAAGAAAAACAAAAGCGCGGGTCCACCGCCTATCCCGGAAGGTTCGATGGATATGTCACCAGAGATGGCGATGATTTCATATGAGCCACGAGGGCTAAAATCCATACCAAAAAAATTTCTAAATAACGGTTTGATTATCCTGGCTCTGTTAGCAGTCATTATTTTCGGCAAAAGTTTTTTCTTTGACACCACTGGTTCAGATAACCTGCAAAATGGTTTTGCACAAACCTCCCCGGATGTTACGGATCTATCCAGGTCTAACAACATTCAGGGTGAAAATTCAAATTCCGTTGCAAGTGCCTTAGCTGCCTTGGATTCTCTAAATTCCTTGTTCTTGACGAATGGATCAAACTTAACCGAAGTTGAGGACTTCCAAAAATCGAATGCTTTCAGATCAGAATTGAACCCGGAAAAGGAACCAAAAGCTGCGGATATTTTTGAGCCGGTTTTTGCGACAATGGATATTTTCGTAGTGTCAGATAAAAAACCGATTCAGGCAAATATTTTTTTAGACGAAAAATTTGTTGGAATCAGCGATGAAAATGGGCGTCTCACTGTTTCACAACTTGAACCTGATAAAATTTATGCTGCGAAAGTTTCTATCGAAGGCTACACCTCAACAACCAAATATGTGACGCTCTCTAACGAAAAAACACAGGTCACTCTTGATATAAAGCCTGAAATGAGTACACTGGGAACGCTCATCGTAAATGCCATTCCAGGCGCGGATTCAGTCTTAGTGAACGATGTTTTGTTCGCAAGCAAAACTCCCTTTGAAATAAAATTTCAGCGGGGTGAGTATCGAGTAAAATTGGTCAATACGAGCCTACAAAAAAGCTGGGAACAAACTATTGAGTTAAAGGCTGGCCAGGTCGTCAACGTCAAGTATGATTTCACCTCCATTGAACAGGGAAAAGTTGCAGTTTCTATAAAAAATGCTTTTGAATTCGGATTTGGGTATGTTTATGTAGACGGAAAAATTTGGCAAAAAAAACACAACACGACACCCCTTGAGGTCAATTTAGAAGTCGGCTCTCATAAAATTGCAGTAAGACGGGAGGGGTTTGTCACCATACCTGCCGGCACAACCATCGTGGTTGATAAAAACAGAACGCAATTCGTATCTTTCAAATTAACAAAAAAACAATAACATTGGGCTTCAAAAATTAGCGATTCGGCCTGTCGGGCGGCCCCGGCAGAGCGTCAGAGCCGTCGCCTCCTTCTCCCTTATTTAAGACAGTCGTGTACAAAACCGCGGCCGCACCTGCCAAAACCCCACCTCCGGCAAGCCATTTCCATTTGCCACCGCCGCTTTGTCCAATTAAGATACTTTGTGCAAGTTTTACAGATAATGTGTCTCTGGCACCTGCGATTACTTGCATTTGATAAAACTGCTCTTCAAAACCCCTTTCGGTAAATATCAGTTGGTAATCTTCGTCTTCGAGCTCACAAATCAGAATTGGCGTATTTTTGTTATATAAAACGCGACCATTTTTAACAGCGACAATATTTACGTTCTCATGGTCAGAAGTTAGATACAAACAGCCAACAAGTTGGTTTCTAACTTCATTAAATCGTTCCGACAGGTCAGGTGGAATCACCGTGTCATCCAACTCCATCCTTGGATTCGCACGAACCGCATGCTCAAAGGCAGATGAAATTTCCCCTTCGGTCGCATTGTTCCGGGTCAGAACAAATCCTAAATGCAAATAAGCATCAAACAAAATCCTATTCGAAACATTATCCATTTCGGTGACTTCTGTTAAATATGCAATCGCTTGTTCAAATCTGGCTTCCCAAAAATATCTCTTGCCCGCGTTGAGTTTCTCTACCGCTTTGTCTTGCGTAAACCCTGGTGCAGTTATTAAAAAGCAGGCAAGCAAGATGACAAATTTTAACTTCTTTGAAGTGTTCATTTTTCTTCCTTTTTCTAATTTTTAGGAAAAAAGCAATCAACCCAATTCTGAGTCGTAAAAAGGCGCTCATCAGCCTAACATTTATCGAATTAAAACGACCTTTCTAATTTGTTGAAATTTTCCCGCTTCAAATTGGATCATATAAATTCCGGAACCCATTTCGTGACCATTTTCGGCAGTGCCGTCCCAGCTAATTCGGTAAATCCCGGGAATCTGATTTTCAGACAGGAGTTCACGAACTTCCTGCCCAAGGATATTCAGAACTTTTATACGAATGACACTTTGCTCTCTAACCTGGTAAAAAAGTGATGTACCTGCGTTAAATGGATTCGGGAAATTCTGGCTTAGAAAGAACGACTCAGGTGTTAACTCAGCCAATTGATCTGAATTTTCAACATATTCACTCGTGCCAATTATCAAATCGAATTCCCGGCTCAGGCTGTTTTGATTCGGCAAAAACTCAAACTCAAAAATGTGCCGGAGATCTGTTTTTTTAAACGAAGTATTATCCAATAAACTGATTTGAAAATTTGAAGGCAATGATTCTAAATTGTAAAACCGCAATTTAACCGGGGTATTTTCAACATTAGTTTTGACTTCAAAATGCCATACCTGTCCTTCATAAAAAGGTGGACGAAAGTCCGTGGTAAAATTACCATGAAATCCTTGCCAGTCATCGTGCGGGAAACGTACCGAAACAAAATCGGCAATATAAGGCGGTTCCAGATAGTCTAACCTATCCCATGTCTCTGCCGCATTGCGGGCAACGCCCAGGTAACTTGAACCATCGAGGGCTGACCCACAAACAGCCTCCACCTTAAGAAACCACTCCGAGTCGAAAAATTTGAGGGACGCCTTTTGAACCGACGAAGTACGATCAGATTGTAGGGCAGGAATCGACAACGCCACCCCGGATATCTGACTAAATACTGAATACCCCTCCCAGGGGAACAGCGTTGTGACTTGGCCGGGCAGCAACCACTGACCCTGGTAGGTGTACAACCCCATAAAGGCATCTGTTGAGGTCGAAGCCGCCAGAATGTCACTCCAATCAACCGGAAAACTAAAGGGAAGTCCGAAATCATTCCACCCTTGACTCAGGGGAATTTCAAACGGCCGGTTTGCCTCGACCGAAGTGCCAGTGCCCGAATCGATATTCTTATTGGGGTCACTTACAATCAACCAGGCCGCAGTGCCGGGCGAAAACGGCCTTAGGTTTGGAAATTCGGAATAGCTTTCAGACCCGGAATTGTATTGAAATAACCGCCAGATGCTTGAATCGTATTGCCCCAAATCATCTACAAAAACACTCGAGGCATTTTTGTCATCCAAATTTAGCGGAACTGAAATCATTCGAAAAAAAGTGGACTCCGTTCCACCGGGCTGGGCTGTTGCTTTTAACAATCCTTCATTATTTACGCCGGTAATTCGGACAGATAAGTTGAGCGGCAGAGTATCCCAATTGCTTTGCGGGAAATATGAAAAAAGAGACCCGTCCCAGGCTTGGATGTAATAATTGATGCCGTAAAGTGAAATATCGGCGGCAGGGATGGTAGAGGAATAAGTATTGCCCCCGACGGCGCTCATTTGCATAGTTTGAAAAATATCTTTCCCGCTTTGTCTATAAAAAAGTACCGCTTGAGCAACCTGGGAATTATCCTGAATGGTTGCCTGAATAATTACATCCTGCCCTTCATCAATTGATACTGGGGGCTGGTGTGAAATTGTCGGTGGTTCTGAATCCACAAACCCGGTGTCCACAGCAGTGACTGATTCTGCAGTGCCAGAGAAAGCCTCCACATTTCCGACATTATCATGTGCTACGATCTCAAATCCATAAGTTCGGCCATGTTCCCCCTGGAACCTAATGGACGTTTCCTGGAAAACCCGTTGTAAATCCAACCAGGGTCCATTGTCAACCCGGTACCTGACGTCATAAACCCCGGAAAGTCTGGAACCGTCGTCGTTGTCTGCTCCGGTACCCGTCCACGTAACCGTAAAAGTTTCGCTGGTACTGGTATCAGGAGAACTGGCTTCCGTACCTGTGGGCGGAGTTGCATCCAGACCCAACTTTTGGATAGCACTTTTATTATTTCCTGCACTGTCAATTAAACTAATTTTCAGCTCAAAAACACCGTCGGGTTTGCCCCTAATATTCAGACCGAGGGCGAAAGAAATGTTCTCCCCACTGGCAGGTGTTGGGTCTTTCAAAACAATGGAATAATTCAATTTCTCTGATTCTAAGCTAATCAGTTGCAGGTGGCTCTCATTATATTTTATGTTAATAGTCGCTTCACCAGCTGAATCTTGATTAAACCAGTAAGGGTCAAAATCTGGATCTTTAACGGTTAATTCGGTAATTTGGGGAACAGTGCCATCGTAGCGCAGCAGAACGGAACTATGATTACGGTAATCCACATTACCCCGGCCATCTTGAAACCAGAGATAAAGATTCTGACCATCCTCCTGAGTAACGATCAAATTAAGCGGTGACTCGCCGGCTGCGGTGCTGGTTGTATCAAATTTTGTTATGGGTGGAGGACTGCCAACTTTAAAAAATGATCTTTCGATTCCACTAGCATCCGTTGGCGGTACCCAGGCTATCTGGAATGTGGAATTGTTCTGCCACGGACTCGGGTTTGAACCACCGCCAGTTAAAAGCAGAGGCGGACCGGGCGCCGTGGAATCATTGGCAACCGTGTCAACCAGAGTCGTGGTCTCAGCGGTTTGTAAAAAAAGCTCTACGTTTCCAGCAAGATCATACGTCCCAGCTTCAAAACTGTAAGTGTGCTGGTGCAGGCCGTT
>SMXC01000060.1 GCA_004356825.1 Caldithrix sp. | reverse complement strand
TTGGCCGGAGCGAAGCAGTTTTAGATCAGAGTTGGTATCCATACCCTGCACTTTAAGAACGACCTCGGCCGAAGCGAAAAGTTGTTTTTCATCCCCTGCGAGACCTGCCCCTTTTTCCTCGTAGGCGGAATCCTGGAACCCGGCCTTCTCACCCGCTCCCCTTTGTATCAGAACTTCGAAACCAGCTTTGACCAGGGTAGAGACAAATGAGGGTACCAAAGCGACTCGCCGCTCATCTGGATGGGATTCTTGGGGTACTCCGACGATCATATCAACCTCTAAGTGTAAGGTACAGGCCGGAATGAAGGATAATTGTTTAAGTGAATAACAATTCTTTAAAAGAAACTATTAAGGAAAATAAAAGTCAAGGAAAATGTTCATTTTATGTCTTGACAATCAGGAACTGCTGCTACAGCGCAAGATCGATAAAAAAATGTCGTTCTGAGCGCGAAGTCCCATGAACATCGTTTTCACCACCGTTTGTAGCGCGAAGAATCTTTCTCCACTCAAAGCATTGTGGTACCAGATTCTTCGCACACCTTGCTCTGATGAGAAGTCGTAGTTAGGTGGTTTATGTGCTCAGAATGACAATGTTGCGTTGTATTACTAATGTTTCGGATAGTGTCGGAGTTAAGTGTAGCGGTCTCCGACACTACCTGGGTTGGCAACCTGCATTATTCATGAATGCTGATGTTGGCCCAGAACTCTGGCGAGTTCTGCTACAAAAGTTAGCGAAAGGCGACCCCTTGCCGATTTTCCTTAAATCTTTTTATAATAATGAAGTCGGGAAGGAGGCGACTGAAGCCCGCGCAGGATCCCTCGCCCCGTTTTTCAGGGCGAGGAGCCTGAGCGGCCACAAAATCGCTAAATTTTTGAGCTATTTATTCTCCTTCTTCTGCGTAATCTTCAACTCCTTCCCATCAAAGCGGCAAAATTCGTTTTCAAACGGAAAAGCTCGGCTGCATTGCGGACAGTAACGTTTCAAATGAGCTGCTTTTATACCGAGCCTGGTGCCAAGCCAGTTCTGACGAAACTCAAGCATCTCTTCAGTTAATGTTGTCCCGGCCTGTTCGTACGGAATAACTTCAAACTCAGGATTGCTTTGAAAAAGCAATTCCACCTTTTTTATAATTCCATTCTTTTCGAACTCAATCTCAACTTTGTCGCCGGGTTTATGCTTTTTCAGAATTTCTTCAAAATCCTCCTTACTTTCGGGAGCTTGCCCATCAAAACCAATAACATTATCCCCGTGGTCGAGACCTGCCTGATAAAGCGGGCTGCCGCTGAGAGTAGATGTTTCAACGATTGCCTTATCTTTTTCAAATTTGAATTGCAGGCGGCCTATCCACGCTTCGTCTTCTTTGGCACGGCGCAGGAGCAAACCGGCCCGGGTCAGCAATTCTTCATAATTCACAAGCTTATGGCCCTGAACATAATTTGCGAAAAACTCAGCTGCGAAAGCAATATCGCCGGTCACTTCACCAAGGATGTCACGCAAATCTCCATTTGTATAAGGAACCTCTGGCTTACCGTGTCTCTCCCAAACTGCCCGCATAAAATCATCCAGTGTGACGCCCGGGAAATTGTTCCTCAAAGTCAGATCAAGGCCAAGGCCAATTGCGGCGCCGTAAGTATAATAAGAGATAAAGGTATTGGATAAATTTCTCGGATCATTGGAGAGCGCCCGATCCACCAGGGGTGCCTGCATGCTCATTTCGACCGCACTAAAATAGCGGCGGCCACGGCCATTTAGAACGTCGTTTAACAGACCTGACAAGTTTTTTGAAAAACGGTCGATACTAATCAGTTGAGCGCGCTTTAAAACCAAAGCATCGTAGTAGCGGGTAAACCCTTCTGCGAACCAAAGCTCACCGGACATATTCGCCTTTTCAAAGTCAAATGGCTCCAGGGAAACCGGGCGAATTCGTTCAACATTCCAGGCGTGAAAAAACTCATGGGAAACCGTACCTAAGTTTCTAACAGCGTGTTTATCTAAAGACCGGGTGCTGGTTAAGATAGTGGAATTGCGGTGCTCCATACCATCGCCGCTAATATGCGGTAAATAATCGGCGATGAAAATATAAGTCGAGTTGTCGAACGCAGGCGCTTCGCCAAAAATAGCTACCTGCTCCTCGACCACGGCTTTACACATTTCAGCAAACGAATCCACCTCTTCATCGCTCCCATCATGGTGCAGGGCCAGACGAATCTCTCCAGCGGCCCCATTGGCGCCTAAAGACCACTGGCGCAATTCAAAGTCGCTAATCTCGGTTGGGCTATCCATGAAGTAATCTAAATTAGGGGCGGTAAAAATCTCCAGCTTTTTGGTAGGCGCCAGTTGGGTGGCGATCTGCCAGTCGCGCTTCGGTTTAGTAAATGTGATTTCAATGGGCCGTTTCTCAAGGCCTCGCGCCCACATAAAAGTTGCCGGCATGTTGATGTGAGCATGGGTATTATCCACCGCCAGATAGGTTCCATCACAGCGGTCGCCAAATATAGTGTACGTAATTTTAACGGTGCCATCGTGACCGGACACGTCCCACTGATGCGGATTCGGACGATTAATTTGCAACTCTTTACCCTGACTGTCCACGGCCTTTACCTGGTAAACATTTTTAGCAAACTCATGCAAAGAATAGCGGCCCGGCGAGGTGCGGCTCATTCTAATCTCCAAAGGTGAGGAAGACACCTCGGAAAAAATTACCGAAATTTCGGCCTCGTGGTGATCAGCATTATCAAAAGAAATATGATATTTTACCGGGCTCTGGGCGTAGCTCCCGGTTGAAATTGCGAATAAAAAGATGCAGCAAAACCACTTCATATTTGTTCTCCTCAAAAAGTTAAAAAAATCAAAGATTGGCTGGCGTTGGAAAAATAAATGACGCAGGTGCCATAAGGTAGTTTTCAAACAATTTTTTAGTTGTTAATATTGAACTTAAGATTGACCAAATCAAAATATGGCCTCTGTGCACCAACGGCATAAACTCAATTTGAAGTTTAAAAAGTTTTAATTATGCAATACTCTATGAATTATCAAGCACCAAATCAAGTTTTCTGTTGACATTCTAAAAAACAACATGTAGTTTTACCGCAGCATCTTTTGATCTAACCCCAGTGTTATCTGCAAAAAAAAATTCCTTCAAATTAACGGCTTATCATGGTTTTATTAATCCTTAAATCGACGGTACAAAACAATGGGAATGATGTGCTCCTGAAACCCGGTTTGAACAATTACGGCCTTGCACCGTAAAATAATTAAAAGATGTTTTGAAATGTACCGATAATACTTTTATGAAGAAACACGGTCAAAGTCTCGACAAAATTATCGAAAGGACATCTGAATTAAAGCAGATACGCAAAGAGGAGGTCCATTTCGGTGATTTGGTCGTCATCTCGACACAAAATTCAGTCTATTCACTTCGCGTTCTCGACAATGGGTTTTACCTGGTGTCCGGAGGGTGGTTTGAACAACAGGGCCTCTCACCCCACAAGATTAGAATTGCCGGATGCACCTGGGGCGGCAGTATCATAAAGATAGATATTATCGCGGCCTGCGGACTCTGTCTCGAATTCAGCAACAGACTTATAACATCCCCGATTAAGGAGTTCTCCGTATTCCCCTCCGGCTTGCAGAATTAATTTCATCTGCTGCTGGTGAACCCGGGGCTTAGAAAGCACTCCTGCCTTCTTTACCTCACTTTACCAATCCTTTCTGTAAAAGCCTTTACTCTCGCCTCTTCTACAAAATTATCCGCTTTACCATCTTTCTTAAACGTGCTGCCGACAATCAGGCCATCCATTTTAGAATAAACTTTCCCGAGGTTTTCGGGAGTCACGCCGCTGCCGATAAGAATTGGCAGGTTTGTGCTTTGTCTAACGATATCGATGTCTTCGGTTTGGGTTTCTGAACCGGTGGATTCACCGGAAACGATAACAGCGTCTGCCAGACCCCGCTCGCTTAAGTCCCTGGTTTGGGCGGCAAGCCCGCGGTTGCCGAGTGGCGCTGAGTGTTTGACGCCGACATCAGCGAAGATCAGCACATCCGACTTCAGATTAGCCCGAAGCCGCAAAGTTTCATGGGCCGCCCCTTCGATAATTCCCTGGTCCGCGACCACTGCGTCCAGGTGCACATTCACCCTGATAAAATCGGCCTCAGTTGCGCTGGCAATGGCAAGCGCTGACTGGGCATCATTCCGCAACGCGTTCACTCCCACCGGAATCTGAACCACATTTACGATTTCGCGAGTCACAGCAGCCATCGCTGCGATGGTTTCAGCCGGAAGCTTATTCGGGTAAAAAGGCATGTCGCGGAAGTTTTCGATGATGAGTCCGTTTATCGGATAGCGTTTATAAATTTCGACTTCAGAAAGGGCGATGTCGTAGACTTCAGTGATTTTCCCGGAATAGTTTGGCGAACCCGGCAGGGGCATCAGATGAATGCAGGCGATAATCGGTTTGGGATTTTTAAAAAGGTCTTTAAATATCATGGATCAAGTTTGAAAGATTAAAAACATTAAACACCGAAGCGCACCGAATAACACCGATTCTGAACATCTAAACTATGTTGCAACTCCAGGGCACTTAATTCATTCTATATAGTTTCGTTCTCTACGCAGAACAGGTTCCGCGAGTGGTTAGGTGTTCTTCGGTGTTTAGATTTCTTTTAATTCTTGCAACTAATTCTCAGATGAACCAAATTAAAAAAGGAGCTCAGTTGCTATTCGCGTCGAGCTCCCTTTTAATCCAAAAAATAGTGCGTATTGCGTTTCTACTTCATGGATGTCTCTTCCGTTGGCGCAAGCTGGCTCTGCATACCCGCTGTGTCCCAGGTGACCCACTCTTCTGCTGCTTTGCCATCGGCATACCGGGTCATGCTCATACCCCTGACGGAAATCTTCTTGTCGAGTTCTTTATTTGTACCGCTGACGGTCCAGGTGGATGCAACCATGTCACCTTCAGCGACTTTTTTGTGAACCTGAACATGGAAATCGGGGTAAATCGTACGAATATTCGTCATGTACTCCTTGAAGGCTGCGGCCCCCTCAATTTTTTGCGGGTCCCAACTATTGGGCAAGTGACGAACGAAATCATCAGCCATCATTTCGTCTATCAAATCCAGGTTACCATTATTCCAGGCTTCGGCTGTAAAACGATCTGCCATGGCTCCGTTCGCTTCAGCAGTTTTGTCCATTTCGGCACAGGCGCTCAAAGCAAATAATGCCCCTAAAAGAAAAACAAATGTCTTTTTCATCGCTCCCTCCTCTTCCTTCTAATTGAATGAGTAAGTAAATTATCAAAAAATATAGTCATACAGTCTTGAAAAAAGCAAGCAAAAAAACAACGTTTTATTTTATTGAGCGATTTCTACGGGGTGCGGGTTGGTAGTCCAAGCTTTAGCTTGACTTAAGGGGGTAGCGATCACGCCGAAGCGTGTACTCCAAACAGATCCTCCATTAGAATCAATTCTTAACTAAATCGCTCAATCTTGTTTTGATTTACTTCGATTTCTCCGGAAAAATTAAGTTCAGAATGAACCCGGTCAATCCGCCGACCACCAGTCCTTGACTTAACAAAGATTTGACTGCCTGTGGAAAGTGCTGCAGTACTT
>SMXC01000059.1 GCA_004356825.1 Caldithrix sp. | reverse complement strand
AAGCGATGTCATGTATCATCGCTTTATATTGTTCGTTGGTCTCGTAAATTTTAGATAAATCGCCGACATTGGAATAAGCAGTGATAGCCGGAATAAAAACATCTTCTAATAGGTCAAAGAACTCCGAAGAGTTTTCTTCAAGGCAGTAGTCCAAAAAATTATTTAGCGAAATTAAAACACTGTCGCTATAAGCTTTGGCGTATTCAGGAATCCCGGCCGCTAAATAGGTCCTGATCAAACCGGCTTGACCGGCTATTACCGACATATAAGACCCGGCTTCCTTTCCCAATTGAATCGCTTCCAAAAAATCGGCCTCGGCTGTTTCAATTTCGTTTTCCTGCAGAGCGATTTTTCCTTGCATCCAGCGGTGATTCGCGGCAAACTGCAATTGAAAAGTTTGATGTGCGAGAGCGTCCGCCATATTGAGATAATATGTTGCCGATTTTAGAACGACATTTGACGGTTGCAGGTAAAGGTCTGATAATTTTATAAAGCAGGTTTCTGTCAGGCTGTGCTGTTGTGTTCTTTGCGCGTACCGAAGTACTTTTCGATAAGCTGACTTCGCTGCTGAAATCTCCTCTCGGAATTTGTGAATATCGGCGATTTTCAGTAAAGCCAGATACTGAATATTTGAATGCCCGGCTTTCTTCGCAATTTCTAGGCTCTGATTAAAATATTCGAAGGCCTGGTCGGGGTCACTCAAATTTAAGTAAATTCGACCGATTGCCAAAAAAGTTTTGGAAGTTAAACTTGAATTTCTGGCGCCTTCAGTTTTTTTTAAAGTGAGAGAGTAGTATTTCAAAGCGCGCTCGCTATCGGTCATCTTTTCATAAGCATAGCCTAAATCGTGGTACAGCTCCGGCAAATAATCGAGCTCGTTGATTGCCAGGGCGACTTGGATAGCTTCATGGCAGGCATCTGCCATTTTCTGGTACATTCTTAGGTGCCTATAAAAAAGCGCAGCGGCCTGACTAATCTCCAGTTGCTCTTTTCGGGCGGCAGTCTTTTGAGCCAGCTCTAAACCTTCCCTGAAATAAAAGTCTGCAGAATCAGGTTTGCCAAGCGCCTGGAAATTAGCTGCCAGACTTTTAAAAATTTCGATGCT
Organism: Caldithrix sp.; assembly: GCA_004356825.1. GTDB lineage: Bacteria > Zhuqueibacterota > Zhuqueibacteria > Oceanimicrobiales > Oceanimicrobiaceae > Oceanimicrobium. The sequence goes on along the minus strand of SMXC01000059.1, from coordinate 8,123 downwards.
TGAATGCTGTGAAATATCTTTGCTTAATTTTAAAGCCGACCGGTAATTACGATTCGATTCCTGAAAATTGCTAGCCGTTTGCTCAATATCTCCTAAAACTTTATGCCCGTAAAAATCTTTTCTTTTATCTAAATAGTCTAAGATCGTCGATTTGGCTTTCTTGTGGTTTTTAACTTCATGACGCCAGATCGCATAACCTAAATCGTAAAGGTGCTTTTGCGCAGCGTGTTTTTGGGTTGCACGCAAGATTTTTGCGAGCTCATTTGTTTTTTTAAGCTGTAATGCAGACTTCACCAGCAGGTCAACCAGGTAGGGAGAAGTCGAACCCTTGGTTAAAGCCAGTTTGCAGTTTTTAAATGTATTTTGCGCATCTTTGGTGTGGTGGTAGAGCTGTGCTAATCCCAAATAAGTGTGAGGATTTTCCGGATTTTGTTGACCGGCTTTTTGAAAAAAGGTGACGCCCTGCTGAAGAGATTTATTGTAACTGTAAAAATCGGCTAGTCTTAAATAGGCCTCAGTAAGCGAGGAGTCATCTGCTATTTGCTTCTTTAGGAGGTCAATTGCTTTCGGGTAATTTTTGTTGCTCGCTTCCTGGAGGGCAGATATTCGATAATCTCCCGGTGTAATGGCCCAAAGCTTTAAACTTGTCTGCACAACAACGAGACAAAAAACTAATCTAGATAACTTTTTATACATTCCGTCCTTTATCAGAAGGTTCAATTTGAAACCTATCAATATAATAAAATGCAACTGAGGTGTCAATGTTTTTGTTAAAGACAACGCTTCTCAGGTGAAATTGTGCTTGCAAATTGTTCAAAAATAAATTATATTTAGCGTTTGTAAATTCAGGTAATATCTATGGAAATCACGGAAGAAAAAATCCGTCAAATCAGCGATAAGGCCTGGCAGGAATTAGGTTCGAATGCCAATGCAACTATGCTTAAAAAGGTCGTTCGGGAAGTTGTTAAACGATTGATAGAAGAATCAAAGAACACCCCCGCGAGCAGTGATTAAAAGAGGAAACTCGACTTGACTTTTTTAAAAATAATCATACATTACGCTTTGTCTATTTATGTTTTATTCGGAGGTTAATGATTAATGCGTCGCAAAAATCTTTTTAAAACTTTAATCACATTGACGGCACTGACATGGTCGGTTATTGTGTTGATGCCGACTTATATGTTGCATCAGCAAAAGCAGGAGGCGGACAAATTCTATTCCACAATTGAAGAAAACACTACCTTAAAGCGCAATGATATTAAAGCGGCTCTCTCCTCGGGAAACCTTGAACTGCGAGTTCGTAACACTTTTAAAGGCACAAACGAAAATAGCATTAACGCTCTCATCGAAGAGGTCAATTCTCTCACCGAGCTCAATGAAAAGATTGAAGCGAATGAACTTAAATCAATTAAACGCGGCCTCGATCTGCAAGGCGGGACCTACCTGGTTTATGAAGTTGATTTGCCAAAAATGTTGGCAACTCTTGCCAAAGAGAGAGATTCGGCTCTCGATGCAGGCCTAAGGAAAACAGTTGTACGAGTCAGGAAAACCAACGACGACTTCTTTGATGCACTTTTAGAGGTTTGTCGGGAGGACAGTTTACGGTTGAGTCGGTATTTTGGCCGGTCTCGGGATTCAAACGAAGATATTGTCAGCAAGTTGAAAGAGGAAGCAGAAGATGCCGTAGACCGGACTTTATCAGTTTTAGATAAACGCATCGATCAATTCGGTGTTTCGGAGCCTTCAATTACTAAACAAGGCGATCGGAGAATTGTTATCGAATTGGCAGGTATTCAAGACGTCGAGCGGGCTAAAAAGCTCATCGGAACTACCGCCCAGCTTAAGTTTCAATTGGAGACGGAAGCAGACATCGTCCGCGCGGTCTTAAGTCAAATTAATCGTGCTATGAAACGGCAAATGGCTGGCGGAGGTCAGGAGGAAGCTGAAGGCGACTCAATGCCGGTGCAGCAAAAACTTAGAAAAGATACTGAACGCAGAGTTGATGATTTGTTCGGCGCGGTCGGCGCGTCAATTATAAATGAATCTTCGGACACTGAGAATTCAGGCGGCGACTCTATCGTAGTCGTCGATGAAGAGGTTTTTCAAGACCGGCCGTTTTCCGCACTGTTGGCAAATATTGGCGGAGATATCGGTGTGCCGGTCAAGAACCTCCGGACTGTCGAACGTATTCTCAACTCCCCCGAAGTTCAAAAAGTAATTCCAAAAGATGGTGAATTTCTGTTTAGCGCTAAAACGGTTCAAATCAGTGGCGAAAGTTTTTACCGGATGTTTATGCTGAAAAAAGACGCCGAAGTCAAAGGCTCAATGATTAAGGATGCGCAAATGCAGATAGGCAGCAATTTGTCCGCAGGTCAAGCAGAAGTCAGCATGGATTTCAACGGAGAGGGCGCGCGGATTTTTGCAAAATTGACCGGCGCCAACATCGGCAAGCGGCTGGCCATTGTTCTGGATGGGAAGATTGTTTCGATCCCCAATATTGAAAGCAAAATCCCCAATGGCCGGGCTCGAATTACCGGTATGGCCGATAGAAAGGAAGCAACCGATCTGGCGATCGTCTTGAGAGCAGGAGCGCTACCTGCCCCGATCGAAGTCATCGAAGAGCGCACGGTTGGACCGTCGCTTGGTCAAGACTCAATTAGAAGTGGCACCACTTCCGCACTTGTTGGTTTTGCCATCGTTATCATTTTCATGGTGGTTTATTACCGTCTGTCCGGTTTAATCGCAGATGTGGCATTGTTAATGAACTTGACTGTTATTATGGCGGTTTTGGCGGGTTTTCATGCCACCTTAACTTTGCCGGGAGTCGCCGGCATTATCTTAACTATTGGTATGGCCGTGGATGCAAACGTGCTGATTTTTGAGAGAATCCGTGAAGAGCTCAGGAGCGGCAAAACCATCCGCGCGGCAATTGACAACGGTTATGCACGTGCGTTTAAAACAATTTTGGATGCGAACCTTACAACTTTCATATCGGCTTTGGTTTTATATCAATTCGGAACCGGGCCAATTCGAGGCTTTGCTTTAACTTTATCAATCGGAATTTTAGTCAGTATGTTCACAGCTATTGTAGTTACACGAATTATATTTGATTATTTTACAAACAAGTTTAGTCTGTCAAAACTCAGTATTTAATTCTCAGGAGATAGTATGCAGTTTTTGGTAAATTCGAATTTTAATTTTATCGGCAACAGAAAAAAAGCCCGGATTTTTTCAATTACTTTAATATTGATAGGACTGGGCTCATTAATTATTCAAGGCGGGCCTAAACTCGGTATTGATTTCACCGGCGGCACTTCTTTAGGGCTGCAATTTGAAAAAGGCGTTTTAATTGGAGATATTAGATCGGCGATTGCCGGCCTCGGCATCGGCAACGCCGAAATAAAAAACTTCGGTAATTCTACGGATATCCTCATCCGCGTTCAGGAGCAGGAAACTTCCGGAGCCGGGATAACCGATGCAATTAAGGCCGAGTTATCCAAAGTCTTCCCGGACAACCCATTCGTCGAGCGGTCAAAAGACAGCGTTGGACCCAAAATTGGTGCAGAGCTTCGAAAGGCCACCGTTACATCGATTCTATTGGCCTTAGTGGGCATGCTAATTTACATCACCTGGCGTTTTGAGTTTAAATTTGCAGTGGCAGCGATTGTCGCACTATTCCATGATGTGATCATAACCCTCGGTGTTTTTTCAATTTTACAGTTGGAAATAACCCTGCCGATTATTGCGGCTTTCTTAACCATCGTTGGCTATTCGCTTAATGACACTATTGTCGTTTTTGATAGAATTCGGGAAAATCTAAAAGTGCTCAGAAGGGACAGCTATGAAACGATTGTAAACACCAGCGTGAACCAGTCTTTGACCCGTACTATTGTAACATCTCTGACCACGTTGATCGTAATCGTCATTCTTTACTTTTTTGGCGGCAGTGTCATACATGATTTTTCTTTTGCTCTTATCATAGGCGTGTTAATCGGAACCTACAGCTCAATCTTTGTGGCCAGCCCCATCGTGGTTGATTGGGAATTGAAAAATCAAGAAAAGAAAAGCAGGGCTCTTGGAAAATTAGGTAAACCCATACCGAAAAAAGCTTAGTTGCTTTAGAATTGTCCTCAACTCAGAGGGAGGAAGTTTTATGAAAATGATCGAGTCAGAATCCGGTGGCGTCGTTATTTTAGAGCTTTCCGGAAAAATAATGGGCGGCCCGGACGCCACTTTGTTGAACGACAAGTTACATGAACTAATCGAAGCGGGCAAGGTAAAAATTATCGCCAATCTTAAAGGAGTAAATTGGATGAACAGCTCCGGTCTTGGCATTCTTATCGGAGGTTTGACGACGATGCGTAACAATGGCGGTGACCTGAAGCTCGCCAATATTACCGACCGGATTCAAAGCCTGCTCATGATCACTAAACTACTTACCGTATTCGAGAGCTTTGACACAATCGATCAGGCGATCGAAAGTTTCAGCTGATTCTTCTATTCTATAAAAACTTTTAGAAAGCTCTTAAACTCCGGCAAACTTTGTCGGAGTTTTTTGTGTCTGCCCGCTCTGTCTACCACTAATAAATAGGAAAAGTATGTCCGTCAAAATCATCGTTGGCGCCCAGTGGGGTGATGAAGGCAAAGGCAAAATCGTTGATTTGCTGAGCGAGCAGGTGGATATTGTGGCGCGATATCAGGGCGGAGCCAACGCCGGGCACACCATCGTTATTGACGGCGAGCAATATATTCTGCATCTCGTGCCCTCCGGTATTTTGCACGAAAACACAATTTGTGTTATCGGAAACGGCGTGGTCATCGATCCTCTCGCCTTGTTGGAGGAAATTGAGTTTTTAAAATCAAAAGGCATCTCTGTAGACGGTCGTTTGTGGATCAGCCACCGCGCCCATCTGATTATGCCCTATCATAAACTGCTCGACCAAGCGAAAGAATCGAAAGATGCTGACCGTAAAATCGGTACAACCGGCCGTGGCATCGGCCCGGCTTACGTCGATAAAGTCAATCGCATGGGAATCAGAATCGTCGATTTGCTGGACAGAGATACCCTGGAAGAAAAACTACGCACAAACATCAAAGAAAAGAACGAAATTCTGAAAAAAATTTATAAAGAAAAAGAAATAGATGTAGATCAAATTATCAACGAATACCTGGATTTTGATAAAAAGATCGATCCCTACATCAAAGACGTCTCGACTTTTCTCAACGAGTCTCTCAAAGACGGCAAACAAATTTTGCTGGAAGGCGCGCAGGGTACTTTGCTCGATATCGACTTTGGCACCTACCCTTATGTCACCTCTTCCAATCCAACCAGCGGCGGCGCCTGTGCTGGAGTCGGCATCGGCCCAACAAAAATAGAAAGCGTTTTAGGGGTCATTAAAGCCTATACGACCCGGGTCGGAATGGGGCCTTTCCCCACTGAGATCGGTGATGAAGAAGATTTTGACTTACGTGATTTAGGCGGCGAGTATGGCGCCACCACCGGTCGCCCTCGACGCTGTGGCTGGTTTGACGCCGTGATTGCAAAATTCGCAGTTCAGGTCAATGGCCTCGACTCTTTTGCTTTAACAAAACTCGATGTCCTCGACACCCTGGAAGAAGTTAAAGTTTGTGTGGCTTACAAATACAAGGGAAAAACCATTACGACTTTTCCGAGTGAAATGCGCATTCTGGAAAACTGTGAGCCGGTTTACGAGAGCTTCCCGGGATGGCAGAAACCGACCTCTGGAATCCGGTCCTACCAGGATTTACCTGCCAACGCTAAAGCCTACCTTGACGCCATTAAGAATTTAACCCAAACGGACTTTTCGATTATCTCGGTAGGCTCGGGGAGAGAACAGACGATTTTGATCGGCTAAAATCAAGAACCCAAAGGGAAGGTAAACGAAGAAGGTTATAATAGCTGGAGCTTTTTTACGAAGGCTGTTGAAGCTCTCTTATCTTCAAAAAGATGCTTTGACAAAGAATTATAGCGAAATCTGAAGTCGAACCCAGGTCGTCGATGCTGTCATCGTAGTCAGCTCTGTTTCTGTCAAGACGTAAGCGGTTCAAATTCTCTGCTATCTTAGAGTCTGTTTGGCTTTCTGCTTCTGAAAATTTTCTTTTAACTAGATTGTGTGCGGATCCATCAGTGGGAATTATTTCATCCCTTTCATTGATCAAATAATTTCTAGCATGACAGAAAGCGGCATAATAAGCCCGGCTAACGCAAGATCTTAACATTGCTTCGGTCGGTGGATTATCGAATCCCTTATGAAGGTTTTCTGCTAAAAACAAATAGTGTGTCCAATCGAAACTCATTTGAATTCCAATGTAATTCCCAGCATACCATCTGTCTTTCGATTTGCTTTTAACCACCATTGCTCATCTAACTGGGTCAACTTATCAAAAGCCCCCTCGGCATTCAGACTAGTCATTATACGGATCACCAACTGATGACTGTCTGAAACTTCCCGATCAGATACAACCTCAAGCATCATTTTTGATAATGGAAAGAACTCCTCAATATTAAAATAGGCATCAAATAGGGTGGACACTATAAAGGGATGTTCTTCCAAAAACCAGATAACATCGTCCTTTATTCTAAATAAATACATTTTTTCCAATAAGACTAATTTTTTCTGTGAAACTCTTACTGTTACCGATTGGGATTCTTGCCAACTAAATATGTCCAATGAAGACGATGGAATAAGTATACTGTTGAAGGAATGTGTGCTAGTGCGTTCCCGCTTGCCTCTTATTTCAAAATGAGAATCAGAATGCAATTTTGTTAATACCGTCATTTCTCAACTTCAAATTTATTTCTTAGTTTATCAGTGATGCAGGCCTCGAAGGTGTCCTCTATATGCAAATGTGCAGTCTCAATCCAGTCAAAAACGTTTTCTACAGATATTTGTTTGGGTTTGACTAAAGAATAATCAAAATCGAGAATTATTACAAGCTTGTCTGATGCTTGAGTTTTCTCAGCTCCCAGCTGCAATATTAAATTGTCACGCGTATCTTCAAAAACCTGTTGAATACCAACTTTACATGAATGGTAATCTTGTGGGAGTTTTCGGCCAATAAAAGGTCTAAATTCAAAATAATCCTCTAACTCTACTTTTTCATGTGGTTCTTCACTTTTAAGAAATTCAATCCTATTGATATATCTCAAACCAATTCTCAGTATTTCAATATTTTTGACAACTTCAACGTATTGTTTAAAGCCAATCTGAATCAAAGGTAAGTACTCGTTCCAAGATGGATATGGTTTAAGATGGTTAATCGAGAGTACATTTGGGCTTATTTGTATAAAGGCTTTTTCGTCTTCACGCAAAAGCTGAATTTTATCAGTTACGCGAACCTGCTGTGCTACTGTTTTATTGTCTGAAGCGATATCGAAATCTAAAGACTTTAGTTGCTTTCGTTTTGGAAAGTCTGATTTGACTTTATCATAAATAAGTCCCGGAATAACTAAATCCCAATCGGAAATCGGTGCGAATGTGAATTCACATATGGCTTCGATAATTGGTGCTTTCTTGTATTTTAATGCCATATATTGGTGCTCGACTCTTTTTAAGAATACTTTATATTTTATAAAATGACGAAATTAATTATGAGAAAATCAAGTATCTTTAAACAATTTTATACATAAAGTTTCTCTCAAGGAATTACATATTCTTTTGCTTAGCATATTTGAAACGAGTTGTGAAACACCGCCCAATGTAATAACAAAATTAACACTAACAAACTAAAGTTTATTATTACAATTTTTAGAATAATGGAAACTTCAACATAAGTACATTAATTTATGCAAAAAAACACGTGCGTTCAATAAAGACCATATTTATTTAGTGAGCTGAACCTTATTTATTCTTACGCCGGAAAATACCAAACCCGAACAATATTGGAATTGCGCACTTCATAGACTGCCAGCGAAAATTGCGACTTTTCCCCGTCTTTGCCTTGCCAGAACAAAATTAAACCTACAGCATGCCTTTTCTTTTACGAATAAACCACTCAGCGCTGAGCAGCAAAATACAGGTGATGAGCAGAGGCAGACGGTTCCAGATTTCCCATTCGTTTTTGAGAGTAATAAATTTATCGGGAAAAGTAAGTCTTTCTTT
>SMXC01000058.1 GCA_004356825.1 Caldithrix sp. | reverse complement strand
CGGGGTGTGTTTATTGTAAATGAATGGACTTATCCCGACTACAATCCGAATTAACTCTCCGGTTTTTTTCAAAAGCCGGAAAAAGTTATTTCATGCAAGTAGAAAATTCATGACACAAGTTACTTATGAGAATGCCGGTGTAAGTCGTGAGGTTAGCGAAAACGCAAAAGATTCAATCAAGGCATTTGCCAGGACCACGCATTCAAAAAACGTTCTGAAAGAAACAGGTTTATTTTCCGGTTTTTATGCCTTGGATTTTAAAAAGTTTAAGCGTCCTGTTTTGGCGTCAAGCATCGACGGCGTTGGCACCAAAGTTAAAATCGCTCAAATGATGGGAGTTTATGACAGCATCGGCCGGGATTTGGTAAATCACTGTGTAAATGATATTATGGTCTGCGGGGCTGAGCCGTTATTTTTTTTGGATTATCTGGCCGCAGATAAACTTCATGTTAATGTCATTGAAGAAATTGTTAAGGGAATTTCAGTCGCCTGTAAAGATGCTGGTTGTGCTCTGATCGGCGGTGAAACAGCCGAAATGCCGGGTGTTTATGCACCGGACAATTTTGACGTCGCCGGCTCGATAGTTGGCGTTGTAGAGTTCGATGAAATTATCGACGGCAAACAGATCAAACCTGGCGATTGTTTGATAGGTGTAGCCTCAAACGGTTTACACACGAACGGCTATTCTCTGGTTCGAAAAGTTTTTTTTGAAAAGAGTGATTATTCTGTGACAACACCCTTAGAAGAGACTCAGTCAACTCTTGGGGAGGAGTTGCTGAGAGTCCATCTGTCCTATCATAGGCTGATCGGAAAAATCAAAAGTTCGGAAGGTCTGCATGGCATTGCACATATCACCGGTGGCGGCATAGTCGATAATACCTCTCGGCTTCTCAGAGAGGGTTTGGATTTACAAATCGACTGGTCGGCGTGGGAAATCCAGCCCATTTTTAAAATCATTCAGAAAGAAGGTAACATTTCGGATTCCGAGATGCGTGATGTTTTCAATCTGGGAGTCGGATTGGTTTTGATTGTTGATACCAACACTGCGGAATCCTTTTTGGGCGCTTGCCGCAATTTAGATGAACAAGCATTTGTTATCGGCTCGATTATCAACAAATAAGAGAGGGAAAGATTTGGCAAAGTTTGGCGTAATCGGAGCAGGAAGTTGGGGAACAGCTTTGGCTGTTTTGCTGCATTCAAACGGTCATGAGGTGGATTTGTGGAGCCGAAACTCTGAAGTGATTTATAACTTAATTAACGAACGTGCCAATAGAAAATATTTGCCGAAAGTAGTCATTCCTGAAGGAATCAAAATTGAGGCTGACTTAAATAAGACGGTTCGTGCGAAGGACGGTCTTTTGATCGGCGTCCCCTCGCACGCGGTGCGTTCCGTGATTAACCAATTTGGTGAAATTGATGAAGAGACGATCATAATCAGCCTCGCCAAAGGAATTGAAAATGATACACTTCTGCGCGTCAGCCAAATTCTAAATGAAAAATTTAACGCAGACAAAATTGCGGTTTTGTCAGGTCCGAGTCACGCCGAAGAAGTCAGCCGCGGTGTTCCGACCCTGGTTGTTTGTGCTTCAAGTAATTTAAGCACCAGTGAGTGGGTGCAGAAAACATTCATGTCGTCGGAATTTCGGGTTTATGTGCACAATGATGTCATTGGTGTTGAAGTCGGCGGCGCCTTAAAAAATGTCGTTGCGGTAGCCGCGGGAATTATCGATGGGGTCGGCGCTGGAGACAATACTAAAGCGGCTCTGATCACTCGCGCGCTCGCGGAGATTACCCGGCTTGGCACTAAACTAGGAGCAGATTCGTTGACATTTGCCGGACTCTCGGGGATGGGCGATTTGATCGTCACCTGCATGAGCAAGTATAGCAGAAACCGCCATCTCGGTGAGGAGATTGGCAAGGGCAAAACCCTTGAACAAGTTTTATCTGAAATGGTCATGGTTGCAGAAGGCGTTAAGACCACACGTTCCGCATATGAGTTAGCGGCGCAACATGAGGTTGAGGTTCCCATCATAACCGAAGCTCATAATGTGTTGTTTCAAGATAAGGATCCCAAGCAAGCCGTTTACGATCTGATGACAAGAGCGGCAAAATCTGAGGACTGGGGGTAAAGGTTTATGATAAAATCAATCCTTCTTTCAGTCGATGGTTCAAGCTACACGGAAGCCCAGGTAAAATATTGCATTCAGCTCGCCGAAGCTTTCAACTGCAAAATTAAAGTTTTATCAATTGTCGATATTCGTATTTTTGAGTGGGCTGTGGTAATGGGAACAGACGGTTTTGTGCCGATGGTTCCGTCGAACATTTATAAAGAAGAATCGCAGAAAATTCTTGAAACGAAAGCAGATGCGGTTCTCGATAAATGTTCAAGTATTTTAAAGCAAGAGGGAATTGATTTTGAAGTTGAGAAAATTTCCGGGCCGCCCGTCGATATTATCTGCGAAAAAGCCCGGGTGGTAGATTTGTTGTTAATGGGCGCCCGCGGTGAATTCGCCAAGTGGAAAAGCCGGATTGTTGGCGCAACCCTGGATGCTGTTGTTCGGCAGTGGAATAAGCAGATTTTAATAACTCCCGAAAAATTTAAAAGGGTTTCGAAAGTACTATTTGCCTATGACGGCAGCGATAGAGCCAACAAAGCTCTGCAATTAGCGGGATTGTTCGGCACCGGACTGGATGTTCCGGTGGTAATTTTAACTATCCACGATAAGAAAGCCATTAGAAAAAAATATTTGGACGAAGCCGGGATATACCTGGAGCCTTATAAAATTCCGGTGGAACTGCTGGGCGTTTCGGGTCATGCGGAACAAGAGATTCTTAATATAGCTGACGAGCGCCAATGCGATTTAATTATTATGGGAGCTTTTGGTCATTCCAGGATAAGAGAAACGATTTTGGGCAGTACAACCGAACATGTTCTAAAGAATAAAAAGATACCGGTTCTGTTATCAAAATAATTACAGATTCGCAGGATTGAGCCTAAAATGAAAGATAGAGTTTATATCTCAGATATTTCAAAACATGCCGACCAGGAAGTAAAAATCCAAGGTTGGCTTTATAACAAACGTTCCAGCGGCAAGCTATGGTTTCTCCAGGTCCGCGATGGCAGCGGCATTATCCAAGCCGTCGTTTTTAAGGGCGATGTGAGTGAAGAAATTTTTCAACGCTGTGAGAAGCTGACTCAGGAATCCTCGATAGTGGTAACCGGCAAGGTCAGCGAGGATAAGCGGGCGCCGAGTGGTTTTGAATTGCAGATGAAAGATATTCAAATTATGCATCTGGCAGAGGAATATCCAATTTCTCCCAAGGAGCACGGCTCGACGTTCTTGATGGACCACCGCCACCTTTGGCTGCGCTCGTCGAAACAAAACGCCATCCTTAAAATTCGGCACGAAGTTGTCCGGGCTTGCCGCGAGTTTTTCGATAGCCAGGGTTTCGTGTTAATCGACGCACCGATTTTTACTCCAAATGCCTGCGAAGGTACCACTACTTTATTTGAGACCGACTACTTTGGTTCGAAAGCATATTTAACTCAAAGCGGTCAGCTTTATATGGAAGCAGGTGCAATGGCTTTCGGCAAAGTCTATTGCTTCGGGCCGACCTTCCGGGCGGAAAAATCTAAAACCCGCCGGCATCTCACGGAATTTTGGATGATAGAACCCGAAGTTGCTTTCCTGGATTTGGACGGAGATATGGATTTGGCCGAAGACTTTATTATCTATATTGTGCAAAGAGTTTTGGAAAACCGAAGAGCGGAGCTGGAGCTTATTGAACGCGATATTGCGCCTCTCCAAAAAGTGACGAAGCCTTTCCCAAGGATTTCTTATGATGAAGCAGTTGCTATTCTGAAGAAAAAGAATATCGAGTTCGAATATGGTAGTGATTTTGGCGCGCCGGACGAGACCGTTATTTCAGGGGAATTTGACAAGCCGTTATTGGTTCATCGTTACCCTGCTCGGATAAAAGCTTTTTATATGAAGAGCGATCCGGAACAGCCGGATAAAGCATTGTGTGTTGATATGCTGGCCCCTGAGGGTTACGGCGAAATCATTGGCGGCGGTCAGCGCGAGGATGATCTTGAAACTTTGGAGAAGAAAATAAAAGAACACGATTTGCCGAAAGAGGCCTTTGAATGGTTTCTTGATTTAAGAAGATACGGCAGCGTGCCACATTCGGGTTTTGGTCTTGGCATTGAAAGGGCGGTCACCTGGATTTGCGGGCTCAATCATTTGCGGGAGACAATTCCTTTCCCGCGGCTCATGAACAGGTTGAATCCTTAAATGAAGCAAAAAATGATCGGAGTTATTGGTGGAGGTCAGTGTGCGCCAGACATTGAACTTATCGCTGAAGAAGTAGGATCTCTCATCGCCCAAAAGGGGGCGGTGTTAATTTGTGGCGGCCTATCCGGTGTTATGGAAGCGGCCTGCCGGGGAGCAAAGCAAAGTAACGGCACCACTATCGGGGTGCTTCCGGGAAATTGTAAAACCGATGCGAATCTATATATCGATATTCCCATTGTTACTGGCATGGCCGATGCCAGAAATATTGTTATTGTCCGGTCGTCTGACGCGGTGATCGCGATTGATGGAAAATACGGCACTCTTTCGGAAATTTCCTTTTGCCTCGTTTTTAACGTTCCCATTATAGGGCTAAAAACCTGGAACGTCGATCCGGCGATTTTTCAAGCGAGTAATGCCCATGAGGCAGTAAACAAAGCGTTTGCTTTAGCATCCAAGTGAATAATGGAAGTTTGTGCAAAAATCATTGTGAAGGGCAGAGTGCAGGGGGTTGGCTTTCGCTGGTTTGTTCAGCAGCAGGCAAAGAACTTTGGCGTGAGTGGTTACGTGAGAAACCTTGGTAACGGCGATGTTGAAATCGAAGCGGAGGGAGATCGTGGCAGGGTCGAGGAGCTTCTAAAATCGGTCAGAGTAGGGCCGACTTTTTCAAAAGTGCGGGAGGTTGTTATCGAGTGGCAGAAATTTACCGCGAAATACTATTCGTTTAATACGACTTTCTAAAATTCCTAATAAAGAAAGGGAAATTTTGCATGTCAGATTTGAGCTCGCATATTCGAACTGTTCCTGATTTTCCCAAGCCGGGCATAGGGTTCAAGGATATTACCACGCTTCTGAAGGATGGGAGTGCCTTACGCCGGTCCGTGGATGAATTGGCAGAAAAGTTCTCGGATAAGAAGGTAGTTAAAATTGTCGGCATTGAGTCGCGCGGCTTCATTTTTGGTACT
>SMXC01000057.1 GCA_004356825.1 Caldithrix sp. | reverse complement strand
TTGTGCTTCGATCTCTCTTCGCTAATCGTTTCTTTATCGCTGAAGATCATATTACGTTGACATTGCATCGTCGGCAATTTAAGAGAATTTGTAAGAGGAAGATAAAACCTACTTCGCCAAACTGGTGAGATTCCACATGGGTAGAAAAATTGCCAACGCTAAGAAAAGAACAATTACGCCGACGCCAACTGTTAGAATCGGCTCAATCATTGAAGTGAGATTTTTGACCGCATACTCCACTTCGATATCATAATGTTTTGACACATTTAACAGCATGGTATCCAAAGAACCGGACTGCTCGCCGATTGAAATCATTTGAATAACCATGGGCGGAAAAATTTTCCCTTCAGCCAAAGGCGCTGCAAGGCCCGCCCCTTGAAGAACTCCAAGTGCGGCTTTTTCAATTTCTTTTCCGATAACCACATTGCCGACGGTTTTCGCAGTTATGTCCAAAGTTTGAAGAATCGGCAATCCGCTGCTGTTCAAAGTTTCAAACATACGGGTAAATCTCGACATAGCAGTTTTTAGATTTAAGTCGCCAAAAACAGGCACCGTAATCATAAATTGAGCCCAGCGAAAGGCGCCCTTTTCAGTTTTTATGTATTTTGAAAATCCAAAAGCAATGGCAGAAACACCGGCAATCAATAAATACCAGTAATTCGAGAGAAGATAATGAAACCCGATTAACAATCGGGTTGGCAGGGGTAGTTCGATGCCCATTTTATCAAACAAATCAATAAAATTGGGCACAACTAACATCATTAATGCAATAAAAGCAAGCACGAGAGACACGACAACAATAATCGGATACCTCATGGCACTTTTAATGCGTGCATTGACTTCCTGCTCATGCTCCATGAGTTCGACTAACCTTTCTAACACATCATCGAGCGCGCCGCCTATTTCACCCGCTTTGATAGAGTGGATATAAAGCTCAGAAAATTCTTTAGGATGCCGTTTAAAAGCGTCGGAAAGGCTCAACCCACTCTCGATATCCACATAGACTTTTTGGATGATTTCTTTGAGGCCCTCACTATCGCTTTGCGCGACCAGAGCATCAAGACAGGACAGGAGCGGCACCCCTGCTCGCAATAAGGTGACGAGTTGTCTGGTGAAAACAATTACTTCGGCGTCATTTAATTTTCTTTTATTTGAAAAAAGTTTAAGGCTGATCCCGCCGCCGGTCTGTTTAATCTTGAGCGGCAAATAACCAAGTTTATCGAGGTACCCGGTGACAGCGTCAGAATCTTTTGCCTCCATGACCTCGGTAATTTCAGAACCGTCAGGTTTAATGGCTTTATACTCAAAATTCGGCATTTTTAAAAAAATACAATTGACAATAAATAAAAAAATCTCGCCGAGGCCTCACTTCGGAAGCTTAGTGCCAGCTCGCCGAGGATCTCTTTGCGAGCGTTTCTCAGCGAAGCAATTTAGCTGATTAGGCAGGCATGAGATTGTTTCGGCAAAAGCTCGTCCTGAACAAGTCGAAGGAAGGCCTCGAAAGACGGTCAGAACTAGACTTTTTGGTCAGGTATTAGCTAACTTTACCTTCTCAAAGTGATTCCGTATTTTTCTATTTTCCGATACAGGGTAGTTCTGCCGATTCCCAGTTCCAGGGCCGCACTGGACATGTTGTAATTCGTCAACTTTAGCGCTTGTTGCAGAACTTCCTTTTCGAGATCTTTCATCGGAGTGATCTGTTTGGTAAGCGAAACGACCTTTTTCAGATCGATAAATGAATCATCTTGGTGCCAATCTTCTTTAAGAGAAGTAATAGTTATGGGCAAATGCTCTGCGGCCAGAACGCCATCAGAAGCATGTAAGAAAGAGCGCTCTAGAATATTCTCCAATTCCCGAACATTTCCCGGCCATTCGTAATTCATTAAATAATCTAATGTTTGCGGCAGAATGGCTTTGATTTTTCTGTGGTATTCCTTATTAAATTTCTCAAGAAAAAATGCAGCTAAAGCCGGGATATCTTCGCGGCGTCTTCTCAACGGCGGTACAAATATCGGATAGACGTTGATTCGATAGTAAAGATCTTCTCTGAAATTTCCCTGTTTCATCTCCTCTTCAAGGTTCTTGTTCGTTGCGGAGATAACACGCACATCTACTTCTACCGTCTCGGTGCCGCCGACCCGTTGAAACTGACGTTCTTGCAAAACTCTAAGGATTTTAACTTGAGTGGAGTAAGGCATGTCACCAATTTCATCGAGAAAAATAGTCCCGCCATCCGCTTGCTCAAACTTACCAACACGTCTGGCGATGGCTCCGGTAAATGCACCCTTTTCATGACCGAAGAATTCGCTCTCTAGTAAACTCTCAGGAATCGCTGCACAGTTGACCGCAACAAACGGCTTTTGTTTTCTCCGGCCGTTAAAATGAATTGAACGTGCTAACAGCTCCTTGCCGGTGCCACTTTCACCCTGGATTGAGACAGTTACGTTGGTCTCAATAACCCGTTCAAGACTTCTAAACACTTCCTGCATGGTTTTACTGTTACCAATAATCCGTTCAAAGCTATACTTACTTTTCAATTGACCTTTCAAGCGGGAAACTTCACCGCGCAATTCTTTGGTAATCAAAGCGTTTTTAATTGCGATCTCCAGCTTCTCCCAATCCAACGGTTTCGAAAAAAAATCGTAGGCTCCCAGTTTCATGGCGTCGACAACTGTACCAACCCGGCTGTCCCCGGTGAGAATGATCACCGGCAATCCCGGATCAATTTTCTGAATTCGCTTTAAAGTGTCGATGCCGCTAATCAAAGGCATTGTTAAATCGAGAAGGACTAAATCATAAGGCCGAATACTCAACATCTGCAGAGCTTCATAACCGGAACAAGAGGTATCCACACTATATTCTTGTTTCGTTAAAATGGAACTTAAGGTATCTGTAAAATCCGTTTCATCATCAACAGCGAGAATCGAAGCAACTTTCGTCATTGTCAATCCCTGTTTCTAAAATATTCTAAGCTCTGTTTGGTTTTGAGGAGCCAGCAAGGAATCCTCAGAGCATGCCTGGCCGAACGCTTTCCAGATTCCGGACGGAGGCAATCCTGGCCGGATGCCTTCGGACTGGCTTGTCGTATGGATGCAGTCGCTCCGGCACTTCATGAATCTTCATTCATCACTACCATGCTCCATTCTACTATCGTCAAGTTAATTCAAACATTTACAATAACGTTTAATCCTCATTTGTAACTCGCAAAACTTCTTCCAGCGACGTCATCCCTTTCATCGCCTTAATAAGGCCGTCGTGTCTGAGATTTTGCATTCCGTTCTTGATTGCGGCCCGTTTAATTTGATCAGCTGATGCATTATTTAAAGTCAATTCCCGGATTTCTTCATCCATCGTCATAATTTCGTAGATCCCGTTTCGACCTTTATAGCCTGTATTTCTGCACTGAAAGCATCCTTCAGCACGGTAAAATTCTATATCCTTACTTCTTTCCACATCCGTGAGACGCAACTGTGCAAGCCTGGAAGCAGTCGGTTTGTACGGCATTTTACAGTTTTCACAAAGTTTTCTGACCAGGCGCTGGGCGATAATTCCAATGATGGCTGAAGCGCTTAAAAATGGTTCGATACCCATTTCGGTTAAACGAGTCAAGCCGCCAGGTGCATCATTCGTATGAATTGTCGAAAGAACGAGGTGGCCGGTCAGAGCTGCTTCGATGGCAATCTTGGCTGTTTCTGAATCACGAATCTCGCCGACCATCAAAATATCCGGATCTTGCCGCAAAATCGCCCGAAGTCCTACTGCAAAGGTTAAACCCGCTTTGACATTTACTTGAGCTTGTCTGATTCGTTTCAAGCGATATTCGACCGGATCTTCTACCGTAATGATGTTCTTGTCCGGTTTATTTAAGGCATGCAAAATAGAATACAAAGTTGTGGTTTTACCGCTGCCGGTGGGGCCGCTCACTAAAATAACCCCATAAGAGCTGTCTATCATTTTCTGCAGTTTTTTATAAACGTCTTGTTCAATCCCCAGGTCTTCCAGATTTAGCATGAGGTTGCTTTTGTCTAAAATCCTTAAGACTATATTTTCTCCATAAACCGTCGGAAGAGTTGACACGCGAAAGTCGATCTCGCGGCCATTGATTGTAATCTGAAACCTGCCGTCCTGTGGTATGCGGCTCTCCGCAATATCAAGGTCGGCTAAAATCTTGATGCGGGAAATAATGGCAGGTTGTAAATGTTTTGGCGGAGTCAGGCTGTCATGCAGGAGACCGTCCACACGATACCTGACTTGCAATGTTTTTTCTTCAGGCTCAATGTGAATATCACTTGCCCTTTCCATAATTGCCTGAGAAAGCACGAGGTTGACCAATTTTACCACCGGCGTTTCTGCGCTGAGTTGTTTTAACTTCTCAGCGGAGGTAGTTTCATCTTTTTTGGGTTTTTCACTTTCAATGTTCTGGATAACTTCATCTAGAGAAGAATCAAACTCTTTAGCGCCTTCATAATGAGTTTCTATCGCCTCTATGATGTCTCGTTCAAGGCTGACTGCAGGCTCAATTTCATAACCAGTTTCCCGGTGCAGCCTATCAATGACTTGCACATCGCCCGGATTAACCATAGCGATCGTCAGACAGTCTTCAATCTTGAAAACGGGAAAAACTTTGTGTTTAACAGATAATTCTTTCGGGACTAGTTCCAGAACAGCGGGGTCAATTGCGTAGTCATGCAATTGAATGAAAGGAATGTTTAGAAGTTCAGCCAAACAATCGACGACATCTTCATCTTCGGCCAAACCCTTATTGGTGATGATTTGTGTGAGTTCTTCATTGTTATGTTTTTTAAAATTAAAAACTTCGAGTAGCTGTGCTTTGTTAAGAATACCCTTTTTAAGGAGAAGCTCACCAAATTTCTTGTCTTCTTCTTTAACCATTTCTGTTTTTGCACCAGGTGGGCGGGAATAAACGGGTAGAGACTAACCTACGCTGACCGGAGTTGAATCCAGAAAATGGCGAATTGTTTTCAGCAATTTTCCGGTTCGGTCCGACTTATAGACATATTCATCCGCACCAGTCTCCAACCCAATTTGTTCATCCCGTTTTGTTTCACGGGACGTCAGCATAATAATAGGAATATCTTTATATCTTGAATCGAATTTAAGCAACCGGCTTATTTTATAACCGTTCATTTTAGGGAGCATCACATCTAAAACAATCAAATCGGGTTTCTTTTTTCTAGCCAGGGTCAAACCTTCCTGGCCATCCTTGGCAGAAATTACTTCATACCCCATCGCATTTAAGCGCATTGTTAAAATTTCAACAATGTTATTGTAATCTTCTATGATTAATATTTTTTTCTTCATAAAAGTACTCACACAGGAATTGTGAAAAAGAATGTACTGCCTACATGCAACTCACTTTCAACCCAAATTTTCCCGCCGTTCGCTTCAATAATCTGCTTCGCAATGCTTAAGCCGAGTCCATAACCGCGTGAGCTGCTGCTCGGAAAATTGTCAAGCTGCTTAAATTTCTCGAAAATTACTTGAAGATCACTTGACGGGATTCCGACACCTGTGTCATTTACCCGGCACTTAATAATTGTATCCTGCAATTCTGCATCAACCGAGAGTGACCCTCCCGGCATCGAATATTTGATACCGTTTTCAACCAGGTTTGATAAAACCTGCTGTAAACGATCCCGATCTCCTTTGAAAGTCGGAATTGATTTCGGAATCTTGTTTTCTAATTGAATATTCTTTGATTTTGCGAATGTCCGGAAAGAATCTAAAACTTTATTGACCAGAAATACTAAAGAGGTCTGCCTTCTCCTTTCTAAAAATTGAATGCCCTCCTCAAATCTTGATAAATCGAGCAGATCTACAAGCAGACGATTTAAACGTTGAATATCGTCTTTGACAACTCTTAAACAGTGATTCTGTTTCGGGTTCAGGCCGCCCAAGTCGAGGTCCAAAAGCAAATCTACCGCGCTGAGCATCGAATTGAGCGGGGTTTTAATTTCGTGACTCGCAACCGTAAGCGCCGAGCGCATCTGCTCATTCTGCCAGTTCTGGGTTACATCGCGCAAGACAAACAACCACCCAATCTGTTCGTTTCTTGAATTTCGTGCAAACTCCAAATGAAAGCCAATTAATTTGGTGTGGTTCTCAGAGAGGTCGGCAACTTTGTTGACCTCGTGAATATTGTTTTCCTGCGCAGCATTCAGAGAATCGGTAAAACATTGGACATTCAAATTTTCTAAGGACTCGCCAACAAAACTCTTATCAACTGGAAAACCTAAAATGCGTTTTGCTGAATTATTAATGAAGAGAACTTTTCTTTCTGAATCACACAGGAGAAGTCCGTCGAGCGTGCTCGAGGCAAGTAATTCGAATCTTTCTTTTTCAGAGGTTAATTCGGTAGGATTAATCACAACGTCAGTATCATCGGCAAATTGGATTCTGGTGGCGTTAAGCTTAAATTGCTCCATTGATTACAAGCTTCCGACAAAGTTTAAATATTGATGAAGGAGTGCTTGGCCATAACAAACGATAATAACTGCAGCAAGTGAAATAAACGGCCCAAAAGGCACAGTGCTGCCGATTTTTAGTCGCTTTGTTGAAAGCCCAATAGCAATCACGGGTAAGGCAAGAAAGAAGGCCAGGAAAAGCGCAATGAGAACTTTTGGCCCCAGGAAAACCCCGATCATCGCACCCAACTTGATGTCTCCGCCACCCATGCTTTCTTGTTTGAAAACCGAATTTCCGAGCAGGCCAACACACCATAAGAACCCGCCTCCCAAAAACAACCCGGACACTACATTCAGGATAGGAATCTGGTTAAGAAAAACAGACGAGAGTAAACCTACGATAATCCCTGGAAAGGTAAGTACATTTAAGATCAATCTGGTGTCCAGATCAATGAAACTGATCGGCAAAAGGAATAAAACTAAAATCGAATAATGCAAAAATGACAACGTCAAACCGTAGTGTTGCCAGACAACGACCAGAAGAATACCTGTAAGAATTTCAACAAGGGGATAAATAGGCGAAATTCTAAATTTGCAATTCGCGCACTTTCCTGCGAGAAAAATATAACTTAAGACCGGAATGTTTTGCCAAAACGGAATGGAATTTTTACAGGAAGGGCAATGTGAACCCGGCCACACGATGGATTGTTTTTTGGGAAGACGGTAAATGCAAACATTCAGAAAACTTCCAAAAATTAACCCGAACAAAAAGATCATCGATACTTGAACATTCAATCTTGTTATTCCTCCCAATTAGAGTTTTGTCTGAGCGCGCCGAACTGCACTGTTTAAAGTGTACCCCTCGTCCAAAAAATCTTTAATCTGGCTTAAAACCTGGAAATCCCTATTGGAATAGCGCTTAAACTCCCGCGACCCCATCGTGATCGATCGAGGCTTAATTATCCCTTTTAACTCCCAGTAATAAAGCTGTCTTAAACTTATTTTAAGTTGGCTTGTCACATCAGAACTACTTAACCACATGGTATTCTTCATCTTAAATCCTCAAATTAAAACTCCTTTATGTTATTCTACATCGACATAAAAATGCTTAAACATTAATGTTGAATCATTAAAATGAGAGGTTTCTGGATTGAAAAATTAACCAACTAAAAGATAACTAAAAAAGAAGGAGAGTCAGGTTTTGCTTTGTGAGTGGAGTTATATTTGGTAAGAAAAAGCTGGCTTTTTAAAAGCAGGAGTTCTTTTTTGGGGGCTCATTTTTTGGGTGACCAAAATATTCGAACGAAGATTTTGAGGTGTTAATCTTAAGCGGCTTTCGGCGGCTGCTCTAAATCCATTTCTTTGAAACTCACAGAAACTACTTTCGAGATGCCTTCTTCTTCCATGGTCACTCCATAGAGAGAATCAGCAGCGCGCATCGTAAGCTTGTTATGGGTCACGATCAGAAATTGCGTATCTTTAGAGAAAGTGCGCAGGGCTTCAACGAATCGCCCGATGTTTGTATCGTCCAAAGGTGCATCAACTTCATCGAGGATACAGAATGGGCTCGGTTTAACGAGGTAAATAGCAAAAAGAATGGAAATCGCAGTCAGGGCTTTTTCGCCTCCGGAAAGGAGTGTCAAGGCTGTTGGTCGCTTACTCTTGGTAGCCGCTTCGATCACAATTTCGGCCTCCAATGGATCCTCGTCGGGCGCTAATTTCAAATTAGCCTGGCCGTTTTCGAAAAAACTCTGGAAAACTTTGACAAAATTCTTTCTTATTTCTTCAAAAGTTTTTGAAAATTGTTCACGGGCAGTTTTATTGATAACCTGAATCGTTTCATTTAGATTTGTTTGAGCTTCCATCAGATCATTCTTTTGAGTCTGTAGAAAATCGAGACGCGACTTTTCTTTTTCATACTCTTTTAACGCTAACAAATTGACGGGTCCCATGGAATCCAATCTATTTTTTTGCTGGTGGATTCTTTCGGCAATTCCTTCCTCGTCAAAGTCTTCCTCCAAAGCTCCTTTCTTAGTTGTAAGGCCATACTCCTCTTTGATTCGCGCTTTTATTTGCTCGGCGCTCATTTTCAACTCAGAGACCTGAAGCTCCATACTATGCAGCGTTTCAGAAACTATGTCTTTTTCATCGCGGACAGCTTTTACAAATTTTTCCTTGTTCGTCAGCTCTTCCTTTTTTTCTAAAAACGTCTGTTCAAGTTTGTGCACCTCTGCCTCGAGAATCTTGTGCTCATCAAAATCTGTCTCGATTGCGGTCTTGTTTTGCTCAATCTTACTTTCCAATTCTGCATATTCTTTCGCAGCCGCTGTAATTTCTTCATCTATCCGCTTATATGAGCCTGTCAATTCCCGCTCAAACTCATGCAGCTTTACAATGTTGCCTTGCAGGTGCCTCTCCTCACTCTTGAGACCCGCCAACTTCACTCTGCTATCTTGTTCAACAGTTCGATATTCTTTAATCTCTTGTTCCAAACTCTCAAGTTCACCAGACGCCTGCTGCAGAGCAGCTTCATATTGCGCCTTATTTTCGACCAAATTACTTAGGGAAGGTGAAACCCTTTGCATCTTATCAGTCAGCGATTTTTGATTTTTTTTATGTGACTCGTCTTCCGTAGCAAGTCTTTCACAAATTTCGCTATCTTTCCGTGATTCAAAATTTAGTTGAGCTAATTCGACCCCGAAATCAGTAAGTTTCAATTCGGTTGCTTTTACTTGCTTATCCAAATCCTGCTCGCTGCTAAAGGCTTTTTGATACTTGCTTTCAATTTCCTGCTGCTCTTTTTCCTCTTTCTCAAGCTGCGTCCAGGTCTCTTTTAATTTAGATTCAAGTTCCTCCACAAACGCTTTGCGTCCAATAACGCCTGCTTCTGATTCGCCGTTCGCGCCGCCTTTGATGGGCCCCCAGTTGGAAACTACTTCACCGTTCAGGGTAATCAGATTAATTCGATTTTCCTGCAATTTGTCCGCGTGCTGTTTTGCCGTCTGTAAATCTTCTACGATTAGAAAATCCCGTAAAAGGGACTGCACAATTGTCCGGTACTCTTCTTCACACTGCACTAAATTGTGCGCCCAGTCGATCACCCCGTGCGCCTGTAAAATGTCGTTATTTTGAGGACGGAGATCACTCTTTATTCTCTGAGTTGAAAATTTATCCAGTGGGAAAAATGTCACTGCCCCCTTTTCATCCGCTTTCAGAATCTCGATACATTCAAGCGCCTGATCGCTTGCATCAACGATGAGTGAAACTGCCGCCTCGCCCATTGCCGTCTCAACCGCCCGCCGATAGGTGGGTTCTACCGTGAGATTCTCAGCAAGAGTGCCTTTGCATCCTCCATTCAGATACCCGTGCAGAAGCAAGTGCTGCACGCCTTCAGGGTGATCTTCGTAGGATTCTATAAATTTCTTTAACAGCGCAATCCTTTCTTTTAGAGCTTGTGCTTCGCCGTTTTTATTAAGAATTCTCTCCTTCACTTTCTCTTTAGATTTCCCTAAGGTGGTTAACTCATCTCGAACGTCTTTTAACTCCTGATTCAGCTTAGTTAATTCCGATTCCTGACTTGTTTTTTTCTCTTGTAATTTAGCAATTTTATCTTCACGAATCTTCTCAAGCAGTTGGCTCTCCTCAAGCTGCCGGGTTATCGACTTAATTCTTTCATCCAGATTCTCAAGCTGCGTTTTAATCCGTTCTTCCTCTTGTTTGCTTTCAGTCAAACCTTCAACCGCCAGGAGCCGTTGATTCTCAATTTTCTTGAGCTGTTCATATTTATCGTGAACACGCATTTCAAACGAATTTAATTCTGCACTTGTTTCCTGGTAATCATTTTCAGCAAGTTGTATTTGCTCAAATAGATACTGCAGCTCCTCTTTTGACTGCAAAATCTCCGTTTTATTCTTCTCCACCCTGACACTGATTTCTTCATTTTCTTTGAGAAGCCTGACTTTCGCGGCTTCAAGAGCTTTTCGACGTTCGCGGCCTACCAGAATGTCCTCTTCCTTCTTGTGAATTTTCAGGGATACCTCATTCAACTCTTTTTGCTGCGCGCTCAGTTTTCTCTCCAATGCCAGCAGCTTGGTCCGCGCTTCTTCGATTTCAGCTTCTTGCTCATCGAACTTAGTTGTAAGGGCAACCCGATTATCCTGGCTTTCATTTAATTTATCAATGAGCGGCTCTAACTCAATCTTAATTTTAGAGAATTGGTGAGCAGACAGTTTAATTTCATCTTTCTGCAACTGTTCTTTTATTTCCTGGTAGCGTTGCGCCCTTTTTACCTGCCGGGATAAAGAGCCGACGTTTTTTTCCACTTCGCTGATGATATCGTTTAACCGAAGAATATCCCCCGCCGTCGCTTCCAGTTTCCGAAAGGCGGCTTTCCTGCGCTGTTTATACTTCGTGACCCCGGCGGCTTCTTCAAAAATTCGGCGGCGTTCCTCCGGTTTACCGTTCAGGATCGTTTCAACCATGCTTAACTCAATAATCGAATAAGCATCCGGGCCCATTCCTGTATCCATAAAAAGATCTTGAATATCTTTCAACCGGCAGGGAGAATTATTTAAAAGATACTGGCTCTCGGAAGAACGGAACAGACGGCGCGTGATCACAACCTCGGAGTATTCAATTGGCAGAACGTTCTTGGTGTTTTGAATCGTCAAGGAAACTTCGGCCATACCCAGAGGTTTTGCGGTTTTAGTCCCGTTAAAGATGACATCTTCCATGCGTTCACTTCGAATTGTGCCGGCTTTTTGCTCACCCAAAACCCAACGAATGGCATCAACGATGTTACTTTTACCGCAGCCATTCGGGCCGACAATCGAAGTTATGCCATCGTTAAACAAGAACTTAGTTTTCTTTGCAAAAGACTTAAAACCATAGATCTTTAAGCTTTCTAAATACACAGGTACCTCTTAAAATTGAGAGAGTTTTCGGAGAGCGATTCACAGAAGACATACTATATACAGTATGGTGTTGTTCAGTGAACCACAATATGAAGTTGATTTAATATAATCGAATAATTCACGAAAGTCAAGGTGTTTTTTATGAAAAGATCTTCACTTTTTCAACTTGACAATCTTTTATAGAACTTCTAAATTCTAAAAATAAAAACTTTGGTCACCGAAGCAGAAATCCCGCTAAAAGAAAAAAATCTTCTGTGGAATTTCAAAAATTCTGTGAGTGCTAATTTATTACTCTTCTTGTTCCGGTTTATCTCGATTTTAATTCTAATATGAAGGACCATTAAGTTTAATCACATTTAAAATCTGTTGCGCAAATTGTCGCGGCAGTGTAATTTTCACACCAAATCACACCGAAGTCGGTGCGGGTTACCGAAAAGTATAATACTTTTAGTATTCTTGAAAATGATTCTACAAATGCACATAGAGCCCTGCAGGTATCACTACTAATTCGGTGAATTTCGGTATGTTCGGCGCATTTCGGTGCAAATAGTTTTTTCACAACTTATCATTCGTATTTCTAATAAAAAGGACCCAATTCACATGTCCATAAGTAGAGTCTGTGTATTCTGTGCTTCAAGTACTCAAGTTCACCCAGAATATTTTGATGCGGCCAACCGTTTGGGCAAAGAACTGGCCAAAGAAGGTGTGACGATAGTTTATGGCGGAGGCGGCGCCGGGTTAATGGGAGAAGTAGCAACAAGCGCCCTTGTACAAGGAGGACAAGTAATCGGAATTTTGCCGAGATTTATGTCAGACCTTGAGTGGGGCCACACCGGCTTAACCGAACTCAAGCTTGTTGACAATATGCGAGAAAGAAAACACATGATGATCGAAAATGTCGATGCCGTAATCGCTTTACCCGGGGGTTGCGGCACCCTGGAGGAGCTCCTCGAGGTCATCACCTTAAAACGCTTAGGTATTTTTTTAAAACCTATTATCCTTGTAAATGTGCGCGATTTTTTTAATCTCCTGATTGAGATGTTAAACCAATGCATAAACGAACGCTTCATGAATGAAAAACATAAATCGATTTGGAGTGTTACTTCGAAAGCAGAAGAGGTGATAGAAACGATCTTAAACGCACCAAAGTGGACGGCAAGCTCCCGTAACTTTGCAACGCTTTAGAGTTGTACTTCTGCCTTTTGAACTTTTTTGCAGGAGCATGGCTGAAAGACGCGAAGCGAATGACAATACCGTCATCAAGTCATCATGCCATTTGCCTTCGGCGTCATTTCAAGTGGCCAAAATTTGACAGCGAAGCGTTAGTGACTGCTAAGAAGAACACTACGGTTTGGACCGTGTCAAAGCAGGATTGTGACTCCGCTGCGTTAGAAACTAAAAACCAACCGCAATTATTTGCCGGTAAATTGGCACATAATCGAACACGGCATACTTGACGTTGTAGTACCAGCTAATCCCTCCCAGAATAGACACGAATAAAATCATCGCCAAAATTCCGACCTTAAGAAAAGACATAGAATAAACGACTTTCAACCCTTGCAGCAACCGACCACAAGCCCACAAACCAAAAAAAACCACCACTAAAATTGCTGAGGCTGCCCATGCAGTTTGACTGATAATCCTGAAATAAATAGGCACAATCGGCAGCAGCCAGATGAAGTTTGCGCTCGACCAAAACACCAGGGTGAAAAACTGCCGGAAAGGTAAGTTCTGCCCCAAAACAAGCGAAGTAATTCTGAGAACCAGGGTCAGAAAAGTAAAAGCCAGATAGAATACTAAGGTTGAAACAACGAGCAACCAAGCCGGCCGCCAGACCAACCAGATTAGCTTGAGTTTTAGATCGACTGAACCAATTATGAGATTTAATATTTCGTTGAAAACGAAATCATTACGATAATTAAACAAAATACTTGATGAAATAATGCTTAAAACCGAGCAAATTGTTAGACTAATAAAAAACGTATGCAGCGCCGATATCTTCCTCTTTTCCTTTAATTCCATATAAAAACCATGCGGGTAAAGAAATATTCGCCGCAAGTTACCGCGCAGCCGCCGGCTCCGCTGAAAATTAAACAGAAAGAATAAGATCAATATCAATCCGACTATCGGATAAATATTTGGGTTCGCGGGTTCATGTGATCGCGCCGAAATGTTAATAAACCGGTTGTTTTTTAAAATCGACTTAACAGCGTCGAAAGCGATTCGTTTTTCGCGGTCAAAGTCAACGACTCCGGATTTGTTGAGGACGGCATCGCTGGTTGCACCCAAAAATAAATTGGGCCGCGCTTCTTGCCAATCAGCAAAAGTGTGAATGAAAAAGCCGGCATTGTTTTCCTGCAGCTCGGAATTACCAAGACTCCGGTTTAATTTATATGCCTGAACTTCCTGAACCTCGACAGAGAACTTTTCATCAGCGCTTATGTCTGTTGAGTTTCCCAATAAGCCCTGCTCCCTTTCCAGGCGGGCCGGGTAGCCCAAAGACAAAACGAGCGCTTTTTTTGAATTTTGTCCTTTGACCAAATTCATCAATTCATCAAGATCTTTGTTATAAAAGTCCCGCCAGACGAAGTCAACTGAAGCCGGCAATTTAAAAGTGTCCAAAAACCGATAAGCTAGATAAATAGGCCGGGTCGAGCGCCTCTTAACAGTTTCCGTGAGAGTATGAAAAAAACTTTCGGAGTTGGCAGATTCAAGCAGTAAATCCGTGCCCAACCCCCAGGCGGCTAAAGAGGTGTGGTAGGCATCTCTTGCTACCATTTCTTTGCAATAGTTCAACGCCAGCTGGGAAAACAATGTCTCTTCAAACCGGATGTCAGGAATGAGCGTTAAAGGCATCTCCTCAAATACCAACATTCCAAGTTCATCACACACGGCGAGCAAATAAGGGTGCGGCGGCGTGCCGACAACTCTTAGAGCATTGGCACCGGTCTCCTTGATTCTTAAAATCTCTTCCTTAATTCTTTTCAGGTCGGCAATCGGCCCAAGGCCGGGAAAGTCCTCAAACCAATCGAACCCGCGCAAAGCAAAAGGCTGTCCGTTCAGCAAGAATTGATTATCCTGGACTTGAATCTTGTTGAACCCAATTTTCAAAATTTCTTCATCTAAGACGTTGCCTTTTTGGGTGAGATTCACTTTGAGTTCATATATTTTTGGATTGTCCGGACTCCATAATTCAAAACCGCTGACATCAAGTAAAATAGTTTCACGGGTTATCTTGCCCTCAAACTGTACATCAGCCCCGGCCAACTTTTTTTGGTTGTCAGCATCCCACACTTCGAGACGCAAGCTAAGTTGATTACTCTCAGGGTTTTTTCCTTTCAGGCTCGTCACCACCGAAAGTTGGCACTCAGTGAAATCCTCGGAGAACGTTTTGCTAATCTGCAAATCATCAATTGAAATTGCCGGAGCGACCGCAATAAAAATATCTCTAAAAATGCCACCGAAATTCCGCGGGCTCATTGGCCGGTGTTTTAAAGGAAAGCTATTTCTGGGGAGGAGTGAGTTATCGACCTCAATTCTCAGTTCGTTTGGTTGATCAAAAGATAATCGATGACGATCCAACTCAATGGCAAATGAAGTATAACCCCCTTCATGGGCGCCGATAAAATCGTTATTTAAAAATAGCTTACAGCGGTTGTTAATTCCAAATGCCACCAGTTTAAAAGAGTGACTGGCCAAACTAGAGTCAATTTCAAACGATCGCTTAAACTCAACTTCGCCTTCAAAGTCATAGGCGCCCGGCACCCAAACCTGTTCCCATGATTCGGCATCTTTTTTCCTCGCCTGCCATTCGCCGTTTAAATTCGTAATTCTGCGTGTCTCGCTGACCGAACTACTGTCTACCGGCGCAATTTGATCTTTCGGCCTGTGGAGATACTTTTTCCGCAGGTCATTATCCAAATCAGATTTACAGGAAAAGAAAAAAGCAAGCAGACTGCAAGCAGCGAGAAGATTAGCTGCTTTTAACAAATCAGCCCTGATAATTTTGTAATTTTTGTAGATTCTCATAAGTTGAACCAGAGAGGATAAATTTTACCCGCACCAATTTAAAAATTAATCTTTTAAAATCAAATATTGCCGGCAAGCTGAACCCTGCTGGTTGCACAAACCTGCAAGGTTTTCGGTCCAGGCTTGACCGCACTCTGATTTTCTGCTTTACTTTTTTTTAATATTTTATTATACTCAAGCCAATTCACTTCCCTATTCATAACTACCGAAAACGTCATGAAATCCAAATCTCTCAGAGGTTTCCTTCTCCCTATTTTTATCCTGGCACTTACCACTGGAATTGCAGCCCAACCTGAGAAAGCCGCAAACCTTCTTATCGAAGCTCCACGGATCGCTTTAAGCGGTGTCACTTTTGAACTGAAAATAAGAATCACAAATGAAGAAAATAATTTGATCAAAAACTTTGCAGACACCCTGCGCGTCAAGGGTCTGAAAATAACAACCGAATCAGGCGTCTCCGAGGCGCCAACTTACATTTTTCAAGAAGGCGGGGTTACGATTCCAAATGCCGTGTTTCAAAACACGGGGGTTTACTCGATCACTTTTGAGTCGGCAGGCCTGAAGTCAGAAGCAAGTGTGCGAATCCTTCCCGGTTTGTTGAGTTTGCTGCCGCCTTTATTTGCAATTACTTTGGCCTTTCTTGCCAGACAGGTATTGATCTCCCTCTTTTGCGGTGTCTGGCTAGGCGCGGTTTTCATTAATGGTTACGCCCCCGTCCTGGGGTTAATGAGAACCATCGATACTTATCTCGTCAACTCGTTGATTGATGCAGATCATGCGGCTATTTTGATTTTCAGTCTGACACTCGGCGGCATGGTCGGGGTCATTTCAAAATCCGGCGGCACCCAGGGAATCGTAGAAAAATTATCGAAATATGCCAATAGCCCCAGGGGTGGACAACTGGCAACCTGGGCGATGGGCATTTTAATCTTTTTTGATGACTACGCTAACTCCCTGATCGTCGGAAACACCATGCGGCCGTTTACAGACAAACTGAAGATATCTCGTGAAAAACTTTCATACATCGTCGACTCGACTGCAGCGCCGGTTGCTTCCATCGCGTTGGTCTCAACCTGGATCGGGTTCCAAGTTGGACTGATTGGCGACGCATTCACCGGCTTAAACTTATCCTTGAATCCATATACGTCGTTTGTGGAATCAATCCCTTTTGCCTCTTACAGTATTCTTGCCCTGATTTTCGTTTTTCTCATTGGCATCACTTTACGTGACTTCGGCCCCATGAAAGCTGCAGAAGTCAGGGCTTCATCAAGCGGCAAAGTTCTCCGTGATGGCGCTCAACCCCTCACAGATAGCGCCGCCCTGGACATGGTAGCAGATGAAAAAACGCCGCTGCGCTGGTTCAATGCTCTGATTCCAATCGGTGTCGTCATCGCCGTGACTCTATTCGGACTTTATTTTAACGGAAAGGCTGCGCTGGGTGACGCTGCTGACACCGCACGTCTGGGGGATATCTTTGGTGCTGCGAATTCCTTTGCCGTATTGATGTGGGCGGCGTTTGCCGGGCTATTTGTGGCGTCGATTCTGGCGCTGGCACAAAGAATATTAACTCTGAATGACACCCTTGAAGCGGCCGTCAACGGTTACAAGTCCATGTTTTTGGCCGCAATGATTTTAATTCTGGCCTGGGCCATCGGCGACATTTGCCAAGACCTTCACACCGCAGATTATGTCATCTCATTAACCAGAGGCATTCTTTCGCCACACTTGATCCCATTTTTCACGTTTGTCATCGCCGCTTTCATCGCCTTTTCAACCGGTACCTCCTGGGCCACCATGGCCATCCTGACCCCGATTGTAATCCCCATGTCATACCAGCTGCCAATTGAAGCGGGGATGTCAGCCGGGTTAAGTCATCACATTCTAATCGCCACCATCGGCTCGGTGCTCTCCGGCTC
>SMXC01000056.1 GCA_004356825.1 Caldithrix sp. | reverse complement strand
CTTGCTTACCCGCGAGCTCGATACTTTTTTCAGGTTGGTTGCCAAACCAGAGACCGTGTTTTTTGCCCTGATGTTCATCCGTGAAACGCAAGCTTATCACCGGGTGACCGCCGTATCGAAACAGGGTTCCATGGGCATCCAGGTTTTCATCGACGGTGTAAATGTCCGGATAGCTCAGAGAGATATTCAGATTTTTGTTGGAGTAGGTCTGCCAGTTTACGTCGCTGATTTCGGGGTTTTCCGGTGCCCGGGACCGGCAGCCCAAAGCCAAAACAAAGCAGAGTAAAATCATAGTAGGGATGCTTTTGAACTGAGGCAAAGATGGATTTTTCATGGTCTTTCTCCTTTTTGGGTTTGAGTTAATTTGCATTTAAACGCTGCAGGTCTCAAAAAGACATGTAAGGTTTTCTTTATATTGAAGATAACTTTGCAATGCAAAGCTATTAAGTCAAAAAAATGCGGACCTAACTCACATAAAGTTTGATTCGCTCTAAATGTTACCCCTGAAAAGCCGGCTTTACAGAGAACAATTGTGCCGACGCTTTTTCCTCAGAAATTGAAACAGCCTGGGCGGCTTTTTTTAAAACCTCTTCTAACGCCTCTAAGTAATCGACAAAACTCTGACGGCCTTTTTCTGTCAAAGAAAGCCGGGTGCAGGGTTTATTTCCAATGAAGAATTTCTTAACCTTGATGACTTTGGCATCTTGTAAAGACTTTAAATGACTGCTGAGATTGCCAAATGTCAGTTCGCACTCCTCCTTAAGTTCGTTAAAGGTCAAGCCATCCACTTCTCTGCACAACGCCGACATGATCGCCAACCTGCTCGGTTCGTGAAAGATGCGTTTCAAGCCAACATAAAGATTTTCGTTTTTAAGAGGCATAACTTTTTTCCTTCCTAATTGAATAAATTCAAGACCATTTGTTTAAAAGAGCCTTCTAATTTGTCGTCGTAATGAAAAATAATTCCGCCTACCCACTCTCCTGTAAAAAAGACAATTCCCATCGGCCACGGACTTAAGAAAGTCACGTTCGGCGCAAGTAGAAAATAAGCGCCGCAAGCCACATAAAAAACGCCCACGATCCAATAGATTCTTGGCAGCGGCTGCCGGGTAGCCAGACAGGTGACACCAAATAATGACATCCACATGCCGAATAATAACTGAACCTGGTCAGCTCTTACCAAAGCAAAGGTCAAAGCCCCACCCACGAAAAGGGCCGGTAACGCTTCGAGCGCGGGTCTAAGCTTGCGAAAGTCGCGCTGCACATTTGGGTCAAAAAGAAACCAGTGAATTAAGGCCCCATAGTTCAAAACAAAGCCGACTGCAAAAACCGCTGCCCAGACGACGAGGTGAGCTTTAACCGTTTCCGGATACGCGGAAATTGAGAGAAACGCAGCCCCAACCAAAGCTACAGATCCGGCAATGGCTCTAGCTCTGCCGGAATACCCCTTGAAACGCTGCTTGTCCAGAATATTCTTTTGTAATTCACGAACTTGTGCTAGCGCGTCGTGGATATGGTTTGCAATCATTAAGGTATCCTGCTTTCTGGCTCAGAATATACGAAATTAAAAAGTACTTTGCAACACAAAGTGTAGGTTCTATGATTTATAAAGTATTTAAAACAGTTCCTGTAATTAATGCTTCACAAGAAATTAACCTGAAATCTCGAATAGAGAATCAAAAGGAGACAGGATAAACAGGATGGACAAGACTAAGTTATCCTGTCAAAACAATTTAAAACACCTTCAAATCACTCGTTGGTTAGATAAATAAAAATAGCACAACGCGTTAAATAGAATATAAAAAAAACGCCCGGAATAATTCCGGGCGTTTTTACTTTAAACAAATAATTCAAACTGAACTACTTCGACGTCACATCTCCAATGCTGGTCAATTCCATCAGCATCTTGCCGCCGCCCATTGCTGCCGGAAGTTGAGTATCGTTGCGTACGACACACTTTGGTGCTTTAACACAAACATTCAACCTGCCGCCACCCGGCTGACCATCCAACGGTTGGATCTCGACAATGTATGTTTCAAAAGAACCCGCTTTAACCGAGACGGTTTCTTTGCCGGTCACTTTTAGTGACATCGGACGGACTTTCTGGCTTAAGACATCAAATGTGCGCAGGGTGGTTTCATAACCGGGAGCCAACGGCAGAGCAGCCAAAATGACTTCCAGGGCTGAATCATCGGCCATTACCGGCGCGGCAAGTTTAACATCAATGGGAATATCCTGCGGTCCCATTTTCATTCGCCCTTTGATTGCGCCATCATGGTAATCCAATTTGATGGATCCCATCCCTTGCTGCGCCCGACGCGCGATTGGCAGAAGACTTTCTTTGTCAATGTAAAAAGTATCGGCTGCTGCACCCATCGGGGATTGGGTACTGCTGGTTATACGCCAGGTTTGCTGGCCTTCATATTCAACGGCAGCGACCGTTCTTGTTAAATCCATGTTAATTTCCTGCTCACCGACTTTCATGGTCATGGAGTACTGCAGTTCCATGGCTTGCACTGCGTCCGGTAGTCTTTGTGGTAAGGGAGCCGTCTCTGCATAGGCAAGCAGGGTGTTATCCGGCAATTCAACGCTGTTGATATCAACGGTCAGCGCGGCTAACTTTTCTTTAATCTCATCAGACATCTCCTCTTGATAGCGCCCGCCGATGTGCTTTGCCAAGAATTTTTCCATGGCAGCGTTCGAGGCCAATTTATTATCCTCAGCCCGGAAACCGTGACCTTCATCGCCGGCAACAATGTATTCAACCGGCAGTCCACGTTCTCTCAGCGCAACGACGATCTGGTCGGACTCCTGCTGTTTAACGCGCGGGTCGTTGGCGCCCTGCAGGACCAGTAAAGGCGCTTGAATCTTGTCCGCGGAGAAGAGCGGGGATTGTTCAATCAGTCTCTTTCTATCTTCAGGATTTTCAAGATCGCCAACGCGTTTATCAAAGATTTTCCTAAACGGTCCCCAGTAGGGAGGAATCGATTCTAAAAGAGTAATCAAATTCGAAGGGCCAACATAAGAAATTCCGGCTGCATAAAGCTCCGGTGTGAAGGCCAGACCCGCTAAAGTTGCATAACCACCATAAGAGCCTCCGAAAATCGCGATTCTTTCCGGGTCGGCAATTCCTTCATCGATGAGATATTTAACACCGTCGGAAATATCGTGTTGCATCGCGCCGGTGCCCCATTCATTATTGCCGGCATTTAGAAATTTCTTACCGAACCCGGCGGAACCGCGAAAGTTGGGTTGCAGTACCGCATAGCCGCGATTTGCAAAGAACTGTGCATAAGAATCATAGCCCCATTGGTCGCGCCCCCAGGGTCCGCCGTGTGGATTGATTACAACAGGCAGGTTCTTTGCCTCAATACCTTTCGGGAGGGTCAGGTAAGCTGAAATTTCCATGCCATCGCGCGCTTTGTAGCGAACCGGTTTCATGTTTGCGAGATGTTCACTTTTTAACTCCGGCCGCGAGCGGTAAAGCAGTTTCACATCTTCGGTTTTTCTATCATATAGGTATACAGAGGCGGGATCAACATCTCGTGAAACAACGACTAAATGGAAACGCATATCGTCTGTGGACGATTGGAACCTGAGATCACCTTCAGGAAGCTTTTTCCGAAGAATTTCAAGGTCCTTCTCGACCTGTTTGTCTTTTGGATAAATTCGCACACGGTCGCCGGTATAGACCGTCGCAATGAGCTCATCCGTTCTGTTATCGAAAACTGCAGTGCCAAAATCTACCTTTCCTTCAGGATCCGATTCAACCAGTTTTTCTTCTCCGGTTTCAGGATTGAAAAGAACAAGCCGGGTGAGATCAACATCGTCCCCTTTGTTTGTGTTCATGTAAAACCATTTGCCATCTTTATGAAAACGAGTGGGGAAAGCCGATTCTTCAAAGGTGGTCGTATATATTGGGGTAAATTTATCGCCGTCAATTCGCAGAATTTCGGATCCGCCATCCTCCGTTTGACGAGTTGCCAATCGCAGGTTACCTTTGAGATCAAAGCTGAAACCCGCCACCTTCTCTGTGTTTTCGACCAGCAATTCGCGCTCGCCGGTTTTCAAATTTAACTTATAAACATCATGGTAAGCAGCATCGCGATCGTTGAGGCCGATGAGGATTTCATTCGGCGTATTCTTGGGAACAGCGTAAATATAAGCTCGAATGCCATCAATATCGGTCAAATCGCGGGCCGGCGGCACGCCGCTCTCTTTGTCCGCCTTCGCAGTTGGATCAACAGCATAGACGTGGAAATTCTCGTCGCCGCCTTTGTCCTGAACATAGAGAATATACTTGCCGTCACGGCTCCAGAAATACCCGACTACGGGACGCTTATCCGCGGTTAAAGGTTTCGCAGCATCAAATGCCGCATCGATTTTCTTCACCCAGATATTTAGAACGCCATTATACTGTTTACGGAATGAAATGAATTTACCGTCTGGAGAAATTTGCGAGTAGGAAATCTCCGGGTCTCCAAAGAACAGCTCGCGGTCGATGAGCGGGGGCTTATCATTGCCTTCACTCATTGCCGAAGCCGGCAAAGCGACCTGGCCTATATTTAAAGTAAGTGCGCAGACCAAAAACGCACCCAGCAATCTAACTTGCCACTTTTGACTCATGGCTTAACCTCCTTAAATTAATGAAAAAAAGTCTTGATAATTAGCTGGGAATTTTAATGGATTCTTAAATTCTTGGACAATGCTTCTAACGAAAGTGCAAAGCAAAGGTTTCAGAATTTCGGTCTTGTTAAACAAAGACATTATCAGACCGAGTGACACTGAAAACCCCGAAGAGTAAAGTATTTCAAATTTTAAACATACATTGTCTTGAAAAAGCGCCGCTGATATTCGGTAACCTTCGGTGTTGCCATTTTGTTATTCAACAAATTCTAAGATGAGCCGGTTCGAAGTAAAACATAATTTGCAAGTAAAAGGAACCCACCTCCCAACCAAATATTTGAAGTCAGAGGTTGGTTAAAAAATATAAAAGCAAGAATGGCAGCGCTAATCGGTTCAAACAATAAAAGGACTCCGGTTGTTGACGCATCGACTTTTCGCATGCCGGCAAAGGCGAGAAAGTTCGGCATCAAACCGGCAAATATAGTAAACCCGGCAACCGCCCACCAGAATTCCAAATAAATCCCGGGGTCGAATCGCGCGAATTTCGGTTCTTCCCAAAGAAGCGTCGCAAGCGGGTAAAGCAAAAGCAGCCACAGGGATGTAAAGAACGAAAAACCGAAAGTTGTGGTAAGAAAATGTTGATTTTTCAGGGCGCTTTTTCGACCCCAAATGACCCAGAGGGAGAAAAAGACACCAGCGCCAAGAGCCGCCCCGAGACCAGCGGTGCTGAACTTATTCTGAATGCCAAACGGATTGACCAAAACAATAATGCCAGTCAAAGCAAGCAAAAGAGCCAGAAGTTTTCGGGTAGTAATCGCCTCATTAAGAAAAAACCTGCTAAAGACGGAGGTCCATATCGGTTGGGAGTACAACAGCAAAGCTACAACGGCAACTGGAACTCCCAATATTATTCCAGCAAACTGACCGATTTGTAAACCGGCGCCAATAAAGCCAAAAATGATGAAAAAAGTTATCTGTTCTCTGGGAATCCGGTATTCTTTTTTAAATACCAGAAGGGGAGCCAAAGAGATTGCTAAAAAAAAGATGAGACCGGAAATTTCATATAGCGAGAATCCTGAATTGGCAAAGAATTGCCCGCCCACGGTTATTAAACCGTAAAGAGTTGAGGCGGCAATGATGAAGAAGGTGTGTTTGCGGTTGATTTTATTCAAGCAATATTATATTTCAATAACTTAACGCGAACAAGCCGAAAATCCCGAAAAACCAACTACATGCTTGTCCCCGAATGTCTCCCGATTAATAAATCCGGGGACAAATTTATCGAGTCTGTGTACAAAAATAAACTTCTCTTAGACTAACTTCCTTTTATTTAAAAAAAAGCAGAGGTAAATTTAAGTAAAAAAAATATCTTTTTCAAACAAAATGATAGGAGCCAACAAACGCAATTAAAATTCAAATGTCAAAAAACGCGCGTAGGCATTTTTGAGCGCCAATCTGCATCGTGTTACAGCAAAGTAAAATATTGACATTCAAAAGCGAATTGCTTATATTTAGCCCGATTTTTATAGGCCTGGATGGAAGAACTTTTACAAGAGGTAAATATGAATTTTAAATGGCACAGGCGCTTCTTTGGCGCTTTTTTAATTTTAGCGATTACCTCTCTCTTCGCTGCTTTTTATGCCTGCGATGATTTTGGCCTGGATCCTGATTTTTTCCCGGGGATTGTGAAAGGCCAATTAAGGCTTAGCCAAGTCCCACCGGAGAAAACTGATGAATTGCAGGTATATTTAATCAAAGAGTTTCCTCCGCGGAATGCCGCTGATCTCCTCGAAGCCAGCACCGCCAGGATTCTTAATTTTAGTCGGGAAGATTCAACTCAATTGGTTCCTTTTGAAATAGAAGTCGATGCTCTGGATGAGTTTGGCGCTTTGATCGCCGTTTGGAAACGAGTTACTGACTCTGAGCAAGCAGGCGTCGTTGACCCGTTTATCAATACGATTGGCGGACATTGCAACGAACAAAATGAATTCATAAAAATCAATTTAACGGAGAGCCAGCCGGTGGTCGAAGGCATTATTATTGACGTGGATCTTGAAAAAGTCAACCGAACTTCGCGTGTCTCCGGTACCATTAACTTTACCGGAAGCTGGCCGGAGGATTTGAGTAATCTTGTACTTGTCTTTTCAAGCAGCCTGAACATCAACCTTTGTAACCCCCCTGAGCTCCGGCTGCTTGCAACGCAACCCACCGATTCTTTGAACTACGACTTCCCAATTTCACCCGGTGCGAAAATCGCAATTTTGGTCTGGATAAAAACAGGCGATGCCATACTTGATTTTCGGTTACTCGGCTTTGCAGCTGTTAACCCCACTGAAGAGACGCCCGCGTTGAATGTTGACATCAACGCTGACTTTGGCACCCCAATGAGTTTTTAGTCCGCAAAACAGTTTCCCGAAGAGAATACTCGAGGTTTAAAAATGATCCTAAAATTGCAAAAGTTAGTTGTTCGCATTTTTGTTGTGTGGTTCTTATTCAGTCTGTCTCTTGTATATGGCCAGGCGACTAAAGGCAAAATAACCGGTGTCGTTTTAGATAAAAATACCCAACAGGGATTACCGGGTGCAAATGTCCAGGTGCTCGGCACTGTACTCGGCGCCAGCACCGATCTTGAGGGAAACTTTGTGATTAACAAAATCCCTTTTGGTCAATACGACGTTAGAATTTCAATGATCGGATACGGGCGACAAACAGTCAAAGATGTTGCCGTCATTGTGCACGAAACACCGAGTTTTACTGTCGAACTGGAAGAAGCAGCGGTGGAAATTGATCCGGTTATTGTCACAGTGAGTAAATGGCAGCAGGAAGCTAATAATACCTCTGCCTCCGTTGAAGTCCTGACCGCGAAAGAGATCATGAGCCGCAACCCGATCAAAATTGAGGACGCTTTGGAGACTGCGGCCGGCGTGCAAATCCTGCAGGAAAATATTAATATCCGCGGCTCCGATGGCTGGACCTTCGGCATTGGCAGCAGAGTTCTTGTGCTGCTCGATGGTGTACCGATCATGACCAGCGACATGGGAGCGGCTAACTTGTTCATGATTTCCCCGGCTGATATTGAACGGGCTGAAATCGTGCGCGGCGCTGGTTCCGCAATTTACGGTTCGTCTGCCATGGGCGGCGTAATAAATTTCATCACCCGGAAACCTACGCCGAAGAGTAGAACTTACATTCGAGCTATCGCGGGCATTTACGACGATCATCACGAATCAAGTTATAATTGGGCTGCCGGTTCCGACACCATTCTTCATTTTAACCGTCAGGATTTTACGCACAGCCGACAAATCGGAAATCTGGGGCTCAGGTTATCCGGCAGCCAGAGTTATTCAACCGGCTATACAGATCACAATAAATTTCAGCGATATAACATCTCAACAAGACTAAATTACCGTTTCCCGAATGCCTCGCAATGGACATTTTTGGGAAATTATATGTATGAAGATTATGACGTTTTCCTGACCTGGCTTAGCCAGCGGCAGGCGACAAGAGTCGAAGAAAAAGAT
The DNA here is from genome assembly GCA_004356825.1 of Caldithrix sp. Lineage (GTDB taxonomy): Bacteria > Zhuqueibacterota > Zhuqueibacteria > Oceanimicrobiales > Oceanimicrobiaceae > Oceanimicrobium. Next base: position 5,531 of record SMXC01000056.1, on the reverse strand, counting down.
AAAGTTCAGACCAGAACTGGAATAACACTATTTACAAGTTATAATCTGCCGATTTCTTCAAAGATGGGAATCGAGCTCAGAGCGTTTTTGAATCGCTTTAATCTTGGCATTCAATTGGGCAGCGTCGATTTTTCGCCGGCCCTGGGGTTAGGTGGAGCCATTCAAGGCACGTTCATTCCAAATAGCAAGTTCGCCCTGATCTATGGCGCTGATTTCAAATTCGACCGGACAAAATCTGTTGCTTACGGAAAACGGAATGCCAATTTGGTCGCGCCTTTTTTGCAACTTGATTGGCGTCCGGCAAGTGACTTTGGGTTGACCTTCGGCGGACGTTATGACCGGTATAGCATCGACCCCGACCCCAATTCCAACAACAGCGAAGGAATTGTTTTCGATCATTTCAGCCCGAAAGTTGGTTTTAATTTTCACCCATTTGAAAATATTACCTTGAGAGGCTCAGTTTCTAACGGTTTTAAGTTTCCCGTGATATTTCAGCTGTTTTTTGATAATCAGGAAATTGCAGATATTGTCTGGGTTGCGAATACAAAACTTAAGTCTGAGAAATCGTGGTCATATGAATTGGGCTACCGGGAAAAGATCACACCCACATGGTTTGTTGAATTCAATGCTTTCTACACTGAAGTTCGGGATATGATTGACGCACGATCTGCGACCGGAAGTACGGCAAACTTTGAAAATATCGGCAATGTAACAATCCCCGGAGTAGAATTTGTGTCTAATGGCCGCTGGTTAAACAATCGACTTGGTCTCAAGGTTAATCTCACCTACATGAATCCGAAAGAAAACGGCAACACCCGACTTTTACCCCATCGTCAGAAATTCATCGCCTTCGTCGGTGGCTCATACCGGCCGGGGCCGTTCGAGCTTCAGCTTGATTACAAATACTCCAGCGCTCAGGAACGGTATTTGATTCCCGGAACACACCAATTTGTGCCGCAAAAAGTTTTAGACACCCAAATATTTTTCTACTGGAAAAAATTCACCTTCTTGCTCGGAGTGAATAATATATTCAACTATGAATATACTCTGAGGGATAAGTTTCCTGAAGAGAACCGAAACTTTATCGCGGGAGTTACGACCGAGTTTTGAATCATAAATTTTATGGCATCTGCCGAAATAACAAAGTCGAGTCCTGTACGAGTCATGGTTTTTGGCGCCGGCGCCCCGGCCCAGGGCGTTCTGCACAATCTAAAACAAAACGGCGCCCAGGTTTATACTTATCTCACGAGTGAAGCCGGCCATTACAGCCCTTCTCTGGAGGGTGAGACTTTTTTCAGCAAAACGAATCCCAATCCCTGTAATATTTTAAAACAAAAAGAAATCGACTTTGTCATCCCGATGTCAATTGAGTGGGCGACAGCCGACTGGGTAGATGAATTTCTATCATTAAATATCCCCATCTTAGCGCCAATTGGCAAAGGAATGCAGCTTGAAAGAGACCGGTTTTTTGCCGCCGGGCTTTGTGAAAAGTTTGACATTCCCGTGCCAAAATCTTTTGTAGCGAAAAACCGGCTGGAAGCCGAAAAAATCCTGCACAAAAATCCAATGGCTTATGTTATCAAGAACCCGCTCTGTTCTCCCGGCAGCCCCATTCATACTATCGTTTGTGAAACTGTCGAGGAAACGCGAAGTTGGCTCAATCGCATTAATTACCAAGAGGGCGTTTTTTTGCAGGAATACATGGGTCGGCGGGAAGCCGGACATATCGCCTTTATCAGCGGCGGAGAAATTTATTCGCTGGTCACCAACCAGGAATACAAACGGGCCTTTGACGGCAATATGGGAATCGTAACCGGAGCGCCAGTCGGCGGTTTGATTGAAAAAGACCCGGAAGATAAATATAATTTGGCGAAAGAACTTTTACATCCGCTATTACCGTGGTTCCGGGAAGTTGGGTTCAACGGTCCTGTTCAAGTTACAGCCATTTGGCGTGATAAGCAATGGTCTGTCCTCGAATATAACGTGCGTATAGGCGTGACTTGTGGCCCAATCATTTTGGAGATGTTACAAGACCCGCTGAAAGTTTTGTTTGACGTAGGACAAGACCAGATAACTGAAATAAGATTTAAAGACGACCTGAATTTTGGCTGTTCCATCACTTTGGCTGGATACGGTTTCCCCTATAAACAAATTGACAGCCCGAGCCTTCCGGTCAGGGTTTTGGAAAAACTGAATTGTCATGTTTGGTGGAATGAAGTTGCTGCAAATTCAAAAGGTGAATTACAGACCACCGGCCAAAGAGTTGCCGACGTGGTTGCGATTGAGTCAACTCTTGAAAAGGCCATTCAAAAGGCCTATGAAAATATTCCCAAGATCCATTGTTTGGGGAGTTATTACCGGACCGACATCGGTCAGAGTTTGTGGCCGCCGGGGAGTGATTGAATGCAAAAATCATCGCGCCCCGCCTGGGTTGAAATCGACCTCGAACAACTCCGCCGAAATTTTGAAATAATCAATCGAGACAAAGCGGCAAATTTAGGAGTTATTTCGGTCGTGAAGGACCAGGCTTACGGGCACGGCGCTGTTCAAGTCGCAAAAATGGCCTTAGAGTTCGGCTCAAAATATCTGGCAGTTGCAACTTTGGATGAAGCGATCGAACTTCGTGAAAATGAAATCGACGCGCCAATTCTCATCTTTGGAGAACGTACAGAGGAGGAATTAAAACTTTGCATCGAATGCAATTTTACAATTTGTGTAAATGATCCTGCTCAAGTTCAAAAACTGGCAGCCCTCAGCCCCCCCGGGAAAAAAATTCCCGTACATGTCGAGGTCGACACCGGATTGAGCCGCTACGGCGTACGCTGGACGGCAGCACTTAAAGTTATTGAAACAATTGCCAACATTGAACGCCTCAAGCTGGAAGGCGTCATGAGCCATTTTGCCATGTCAGATGAATTAGATAAAACATTTGCTTTACTGCAGTTGGAGCGATTCGAAAAAGTTCTCAGTCAAATCAGGCAACTGGGCGTCAAAGTGAAATACCGTCACATATGCAACACCGGCGGCTTTCTGGATCTCCCGCAAGCCCACCTTGATCTGGTACGGATCGGAATTTTACCACTCGGTGTTTATCCATCGCAAGTCTGCCGGCGAATGGACGGCTTAAAACCGGTCATGTCGGTAAAAGCCAGAATTGCTGCAATTCGTAAGCTGGAAAGGGGAGATTATGTCGGTTATGGGCTGCGTTACCAGGCTACTTCGGAAAGAAAAGTTGCTGTGATTCCGGTCGGCTATGGCGACGGTTACCCGCGGATTCGTAACCAGGGGGAAGTTTTGATTCACGGTAAACGCGCCCCGATTATTGGCGGAAATGCCATGGACGCCATGATGGTCGATGTTACCGAAATCCCGGAAACACAGGTTTGGGATGAAGTCGTTTTAATGGGAAAACAGAATGGTGAAGAAATCGATGTTCATGAAATCGCAAAGTTGAAAGGCACGGTTTCTTATGATATTTTATCGGGGTGGCGGGCCCGGCTGCCCAGGGCTTATTCATAATTTATAGAAAAAAATCATGAAACTCTTATTTTCCGAATACAAGTCAGACTATACAAACTACATTTTCCCATATGCCATTTGGGCCATTCCGGAACCACATGAAACCCCGGCCATGATTTTTACCAAGGGATTTCTCCCCTCATCTCCCGAATTTGAACGATTCTATCTTTGCCGCCAGGTTCGGATTGATTTGAATTGCTTCGAGCTCTCCTCCGAGAATCGAAGAATTGTGCGCAAATCTGAAAATATGGAATTTCGGCTGATTCCAAGAAGTCAATTTGAATATACAAAAAAATGGCGGAAGTTCTGTAAGACCTACGCCGACATAAAATTTGGCAAAGACGTCATGACTTATGAGCGGCTGGACTCTTTATTTAATTCAAAAATCGTGTCTCATTTATTAGTTTTTACCGACACAAAAACCAAAAAAGACGTGGGAATCGTAACACTTTATCTTGAAAAAAAATCGCTGGCCTACTACTACTATTCTTTTTACAATCTAAATTACTATGTCCATAATCTGGGAATGTTTTTGATGACTTCAGCGGTCGATTATTTTTCAGGTTCTGATTTTAGCCACATCTATTTAGGGACCTGCTATTCGAGGAACTCACTTTACAAAACTCAATTCAAAGGAGCTGAATTTTTTAACGGTTTTCAGTGGTCGAACAATTTGAAAGAGTTGAAATATTTAATTGAAAGGGATAAGGGGGCTGTGAATAAACATCTGATCGAAACAAAGACGTACCAGCTTGAGTTTTATGAGGATGATTTAGGCAAGATTATTGACACCAATGGATTCCCCGTTATTCTTGAACCCCCGCGTTGACCTTCTGCATTTATCAACTCAGAAAAATTATTTCATGAACTTTCTGTATTTTTCCATGAACGTATCTGGGTTGCCGTTGCCATTACCGGTAAGGTGCTTTATTGAAACGATGCGATCTTCCTCTAAATTAATATGAATCTTGAAAGTGTGATCTTCAATCTGTTCGGTTAAGATGGCTTGACATCGGGGAGTGTAAAATTCAATTTTTAGTTTCTCCGGGTTGAGGCTGTACTGCTTGGCAATTTTCTGAAAATCTTCGACGTATTTCTTGTAATGAGGTGCGTGAAATTCCATTTAATTCCTCCTCCTTAGGTGTCTATTGGGATGAGTTTGGCATATGCGTTTAAAAATACATCAAATGGTTAGTTTTGCGTAAAACTGGCAGGCAACAAAGCGAGATGGTTTTCCATTTAAGTATAAAATAACACTTTATCTTCTAAAAGGCAATGCTCATTTTCTTAGATTTTCCTAATAAATTAAAGGCTCCCTAGGCAATCCTCATAACTTTTTAAGGTTGCCGAAATATCCCGGGTACTCATCACCGAAGAGATAACTGCAACTCCAAACGCATCGCTCTCAACACATTTCTTCGCTTTATCCGGAGTTATTCCACCGACAGCAAAGACTGGAATGGAAACTGATTTTGCTACTTCCTGCAATTTTGTTAGGCCCTGTGGATCTCCATAAGCTGCTTTTGAAGGGGTCGGATAGATAGGTCCAAATAATGCAAAGTCGGCGCCGGAAACTTCTGCTTGCCTTGCTTCTTCAAGTGAGTGAGTCGAAACGCCAACGAGTTTATGCGAATTGAAATATTTTCGAACAATTTCAATAGGAAGGCTTTTAGACGTCAAGTGAACGCCGTCAGCTCTGATCGCTTGAGCGATGTCAAAGCGATCATTTATCAGCAATTTGGCGCCGGTTTTTTTGCAAATTTGTTGAATTTCCCGAGCGAGGTTAAAAATAGATTTGGCAGGTAAATCTTTTTCTCTCAATTGAATCGCTTTTACTCCGCCCCGGCAGACCGCCCTGATAACTTCAGTTAAAGTTCTCTCTCCGCATAGCAGACGGTTGGTGATCACATACAGACGAAAGTCAACTTTCGGCATGCAGATTTACTCTTGTTAGCATTAGTCACTTAAAATTGATATCCTTGTTTTTAGCTAATGATAGTTTTCAAGACTGT
>SMXC01000055.1 GCA_004356825.1 Caldithrix sp. | reverse complement strand
TTTTTTTCCTAATCATTTTTTCTAGCGGTTACTTTTGTATTATTAAACATTTTCATGCTGAAACATGGCTGGTATTGTCTTAAGAATTATTTTCATATCTCGCCAAAACGAGTATTTTCCGGCATACTCATTATCCAAATCAATCCGTTCCTGCTCAGACATATTTTCTTTTCCACGCCTGTTCACCTGCCATAAACCTGTGAGCCCTGCCGGCGCCAAAAATCGCAATGAACTGGCGTCCGTGGTTAGCTTTTCAGCTTCGTAAAGCGGCAACGGGCGGTTGCCGACGACCGACATTTCGCCTTTCAAAATGTTCACCAATTGCGGCAGTTCATCGATGCTCAATTTTCTTAATATTCTACCGATCCGGGTGATCCGTGGATCAGCAGTCAGCTTCAAAAAAGTATCCGTTCCAGATTGCTGCAATTCCAGATAGTCCCGCTCCGATATCCTTCCGGAATCGCTCTGAAGGTACACCTTGTTCAGCAAATCCGAATGGTCATTTTCTCCAGGTAATTCATTTTCAGGATTTGTTGATTCCGGGACATCTTTTATATAAACATTCAGGTGCGCAAAATCTTTTAATTGCGCTTCAGCGTCAACCAGCATGGTCCTGAATTTAAAAATCTCGAATATATCGTATCCGGTACCGGTTCGTTTGGACTTAAAAAAAACAGGCCCTCTCGATTCCACTTTAACAAAGATCGCGGTTAATAAAAGTACCGGGGATAAAAGTACCAACACAGTCAAAGAGAAAACTATGTCAAATATCCTTTTTATAGCTGGCAATTTGCAGCCGTAATTTTGGGATACAGGGGGATATACAGGTTTTTTCTCTGGAGAAAGTAACGAGTCAATTCGCTGAATCAGGTCATCAGAATGAAAGGGTTTGCAGAGGCAATCGTCCGCGCCAAGTTTCAAAACGAGACTTTTTTCAAACTGTGAATCGTACTCGTTAATGCAGATAAACGGGATGTGCTTATCCTGCTGTCTTTGCAATACTTCCTGTAGAAACTGGTGCCTGCTCATGCCTGTTAATTGCATCTCCGAAATAATAAGATCCGGACAACAGCCGGGCTTGAGGTAGTCGAGCGCCTAGTAGCCATTTCTCACTGAAATGATATCATATTTATTTTTCAGAGCATGAGTGATTTTATTCGAGCATGCCCGCGAATTTTCAAGAAACAGAATTCGTTTCTTCATATTTTATCATGCCGATTGCTTATTAAACCTGATTTCTGTGCAGGATATTTTCGATACGCACAGCTAATTCTTCTGGATTAAACGGTTTTGTCATATAATCGTCGGCGCCCAATTTTAAGCCTGCAATCCGATCCGAGCTCTGGGCTTTTGCCGTGAGAAATATAACAGGAATGTTTTTAAAAACGCTGCTGACCCGAATATTTTTCAGAAAATCAAATCCGTGCACATTTGGCATTCTGACATCGGCTACAATCAGGTCGGGCAAGTTTCCCGCTCGCAACCAGGCCAGGGCCGCCGCGCCATCGTTAGTTGTAGCAACGGTAAAATCTTTATCTAAATTGTATTTAAGCAGGCGACGCATGTGGCAGTCATCTTCAACAATCAAAATTTTGTGTTTCATTCTTATCTCCTGAATATGGATGTGCCTATTTTTCTTACCCGGCTATAACATCAATCATGCCAATTGTTGTACCCGTGATGCCTCGTTCACGTAACCTTTTTAATTTCAACATGAAAGGTCATTTTACAATTGTAATGCTTTTTAGAGGAGAAAAGAGTAGAATGAGAACAGGAGTTGCAAATTGCGAAAATGTCGCATTTTGCTTTTAAAGATGTGACAGCAACTGTTGGAACTGCAAAATATCCAGAACATCGTGATAACCACCTGATTTTCGGTAGCCGGACCTGATGGAAAGTGTCCTTATCAAATAATTGTTAATTTTTTCTTTTTTGCTTTACGTCTGTCATTAATAATTGTATATTTATGCCACTGCCTTTTTTAGATTATCGTTTTCTGCAAAGTCCTGTTTAGTTCGACCTGATGCAGGAGGAGGTGATTATGATCCAGGTACTTATTTTAGGAATTTCCATTTTGCTGCAGTTCACGGCAGCGATTTTGGCCCTGCGGCTAATCCGGGTGACGGGGAAACAGCGGGCATGGGGGCTGATTGCTTTAGCAGTCTTCTTCATGGGAGTTAGACGCAGTATTACTTTTTTTCGGCTTATTTCTGGTGATCTGACTCTTCCTCCTGACCTCTTGGCCGAAACGGTTGCGCTCGTTATTTCAATCCTGATGGTGTTGGGCATTGCGTGGATTGCCCCAATTTTTTACGCAATCAAGAATTCAACGGAAGCCTTGTTTGAAAGCAAAACTCGTTACCAAAAACTTTTTAATGATTCGCCCGTGCCCCTGTGGGAAGAAGATTTTAGCGACTTGTACGCCTATTTGGTAGAACTCAAGAAAAAAGGCATCCGCGATTTCAGAGCCTATTTTGATAAAAACCCGGATGAATTACGTATTTGTGCTCAAAAAGTGAATATTAACAATGTCAATCAAGCAACCCTTGAATTACTTCAGGCCAAAAATAAAGAGCAACTGCTCGGCAATCTTGATAAAGTATTTGTTGAAAAATCTTGGGATGTTTTTAAAGAAGAACTCATTGCGATTGCTGCAGGGGAGTTGGAATTTGAGGCAGAGGCAGAGGTAAAGACGTTTACCGGCGAGACAAGACATATTTTTCTGAGATTAAAAATTGAAAAAGACCAGCAGGGTTCAATCAGGGCGCTGCTTGCAACAAATGACATTACCAAAAGCAAACAGGCTGAGGAGGCGCTACAGGAGAATGTGACCAATCTCGCCAGAGCTGAGGAGATAGCTGAGATTGGAAATTGGAACTGGGATATTCCGCTAAATAAGATAACGTGGTCGGATCAGTATTATCGTATGCTGGGGGTAGATAGAAAAAAATTTACTGCGAATTATGATGCTTATTTAAATTGTATCCATCCCGATGACCTGGAGTTTTTCAAGAATACAACTGCCAGAGTGCTAAAAGAGAAAAAACCTTATCGCATAGAATATCGTATAGTTCGACCTAATAATGATGTACGTGTTATTCATGAGCGAGGCGAGGTTGGTGTGGATACAAATGGCACTGTAGTTAATTTATTTGGAACAGCTCAAGACATCACCGAGCGCAAGCACATCGAGGACGAATTAAAAAAATCCCGCCAGCAATTACGCGACCTATCAGCTCACATACAGTCCTCAATTGAAGAGGAACGAACCAGAATAGCACGTGAAATTCATGACGAACTGGGGCAGTCTTTAACTGCTTTGAAAATGGATTTGTTCTGGCTGACGAAGCGGCTTTCGAAAAATCAGAAAACAGCTCTCGAGAAGATACATTCAATGTCAGCATTGATTGACGTGACAATTGAGTCGGTACAAAAAATCTCAACGGCTTTGCGGCCCAGCATACTGGATGATTTAGGATTGGTGGCAGCGATGCAGTGGCAGGCGGAAGAGTTCCAAAAACGAACAGGCATTCATTGTGACCTTAATATCAAACCCGAGGATTTCTTTTTGGATACCGATCGCACGACAACTATTTTTCGAATATTCCAGGAAACCTTGACAAATATCATCCGGCATGCGCAGGCAACCAGAGTCGAGGTGAACTTGGAGAGGAAAAATGGCACGGTATCGCTCAGAGTGAAAGACAATGGTATTGGCATCAGCGATAAAGAAATTACGGGATCTAAATCTTTCGGCTTAATTGGCATTAGAGAACGAGTGAATGCCTGGGTGGGTGATGTTAATGTTAGCGGTTCTCCCAAAAAAGGCACAACAGTTACAATATGTATTCCGGTTGAGAATCCGTCATGATAAGACTACTCATTGTAGATGATCATGCAGTCGTCCGCGAGGGTCTCAAGCAGATTTTCTCCGATACTTCTGATATCGTTGTAGCAGATGAAGCAAGCAGCGCAGAGGAAGCAATAAACAAAATAATAGAAAATAATTATGATGTAATCCTGACGGACATTTCTATGCCGGGTAGAGGAGGACTTGAATTATTACAGGAAATAAAAGAGATAAATCCGGAGCTGAGGGTGCTTATATTAAGCATGCACCCGGAACAACAGTATGCTCTGCGGGCATTGAAAGCCGGAGCTTCAGGATATCTGACAAAAAATACCCCGCCGGAAGAACTGATAAAAGCAATTCGAAAAATTGCCCAGGGCAGAAGATACATTACTGAGACGGTATCTGAGCAAATGGCAGACGATTTGTCCAAAGATACCTCCAAGCCGCTGCATGAAACTCTTTCTGACCGTGAATATCAAACAATGCGCTTGATTGCTTCGGGGAAAACAGTATCCGGGATCGCAAAAGAACTCTCGCTTAGCGTTAAAACCGTCAGCACCTATCGCAGTCGAATATTGGTAAAGATGAATATGAAAAACAATGCTGCAATAACATATTACGCCATAAAACAAGGGTTGGTGGATTAGTTGTAATTGTCCATTCCCTACTCAATCTACCGAAAACCGTCCCTAAAATCCACGCTCACTCCTTAATTTTGTCCTTAACTTCTTTCCCCACAAATACTTTTAGATAATTGAGTTCAACAAACATTCACTGTCTTACTTTCAAAAGCGGTTCCGTCCGATTTTTTTAACCTATACTCTTCTAAGTTATCTATCAAATAGTGTTCCTGCTATTTATTCCGGTAACTTTTATAATTATTTCTGTGAAGAAACATAGTATGAAAGAATTATCCCTCCAAAGCAAAACGGTTTTCAGAACTGAACTTGTCGAATAAAAAGAAAACAAATAGGTTAAATGAGAAACTGGAAGAATCTGAAATTCACCCTCACTCGATTCGAGGGAACTTTCCAATAATTGAGATGAAGGGTCTTCATTTGAACTTCACCCCCTCTTTGTTGAATACAGCGTTATCTCGAGAGAAATTTTCATCATTTTAGACGACGCGAGTTTAACTTGAGATGCAACTCTCTTTCACCACAAACATTGTTTTTTGTGTTAAGAACCTTTTGATGATTTTTACTTCCTTTGTTGTGACCGTAATATTATTAAAATTAACATCTGTTAGATTCAAACCCTGCCCGATATTCATAATGTTGACTAGGTCAGCATTCTCAAAGTCGGCATTTTTGAGCTTGGCTAGTTTGAAGTTTGCATACTGAAGATTTGTGGCCCTTAAATTGGCGCTCATCAGGTTGGTATTCTCAAAATTTACCCTTTCAAGGATAGCTTTTTCCAGATTGGCGTTAAATAGTTTTGCATTTTTCAGATTGGCATTACGCAGATTTGCCTGATAGAGGTTTGCCCCACTCAGATTTGAGCCCTTTAGGCTCGTTGCCTGCAGGCTGGCGTTTGCAAGATTGGCGCTGCGAAGACTGGCCGCATCAAGATTAGCATTGTCCAGACACGCCTGTTTCAGCGAGGCGCCCCAGAAGTCCGTTTTATTCAGTCTTGCATGCTGCAGGTTGGCATGGTTTAGAGTGGCATGTTTAAAGTTAGTATTTTGGGCATCTGCGTTTACTAAGTTTGCATTTTCCATGCGCACACCTTCAAAAACCGAGTTTCGCAGATTGGCATCTTTGAGGTTTGCTCCACAAAGATTGCTGCCGCTCAAGTTGCTGTTGGAGAGATTTGCTCCGGACAATCTCGCATGTTCAAGATTTGCAACCCGCAGATTCGCCCTCTGTAATCTTGCACCTTTCAGTTTTGCACCTTTTAAATTGGCCCCGAAGAGGATAGCATTTTCTAAATTTGCCTCCTCAAAGTTTGCATGTTCTGCCTGAAGGTAGGGTAAGTATATTCCTGACGCGGTTAATTTTTTGAAGTCGCTACCCGAGAAGATCATCGGCTCGGACCAGAACTTTTGTTTCAACAGATATTTTTGCAATTTTAAAAAGTCCGGGCTGGCATTCAGGTTAAAATTGTCTTCCAGAATCAAGCCTACAAAATATCTCTCACCCTCCAATATTCTTCGTATTAAGTCCTGACCCTTAATTCTAATCACTCAAATACACCAAGAAATAGAAGTTCAAGCATAAAATTACTAAAAGCAGAGCTTCGAAAGAGAATGCTAGTAACATAGAAACTTTTCTAAATGCCATACTCATAAATTCCTCCTAAGAAGTTGGCTGGCATGGATTGCTTAAATCACGAACTTAAAAGGCGAGCGAGAGCAACAAGCCTGAACGATATTGGAGAAATTGAATGGGGAGTCCTTGAAGAAATCTTGTTTCTTAAACAGAGACTAATTTTCTTCATGTTAGGCTGTTTAGCAACCCCACGACCCTATCCAAAGTAGTTGACTTAGGCTGGAAGTTTTGCGTCCCATCTTTTCAGATGGTTTGCCCTTCAATAAATGTGAAATAACATTATTTATAACTCTTTCGACAATATTTTTACAGAACTTTAACATTTCTACCAAAAAATGGCCAGAAAATAACATATCAGTTACTAATTGTCGGGGCCGCCGCAAAAGCTTTGTAGGACAAATGACTACAACCAACATTTCGTGTCTTACTATTAAAAGCGGTTCCGTCCGATTTTTTTTAACTTTGAAATTGTCGAATAATAAGAAAAGCAAATATCTGGTTAGCTGCACAAGGCACAACAAAAAGAGATCCTATCTATGAAGAGGCAAGGAATTCGAAAAGTACAAAGACTATGTCAAATCCAATGGACTAAACAAACTGATAAACAGGCTCATATTTTTTCTCTTTTACCATCAAAATTTAGGACGCTCGCGTGATGTCTTTTTCTTATACGGTCATAACGGACGACGATTTCATCCAGGAAGTCGTCAAGTGCCTGACGCCAACGGTGGCATTCTTTGTGGCCAAATGGAGCGGTAACTGTCACATAATGGAGCCGATTATAGCCAACCTGGCAAAAAGATTTGAAGGCCAGATCAAGTTTTGCAAAGTTGATGCAGACAATGCCAGAGCAATAATCAGGGCATACGGCATAACGGAACTTCCGACCTTATTGTTTTTTGCGAGTGGTACGCCGCAGTCGCATATTAAGGGCGTTGCATCTGAAAGTGAAATATCAAAGGAGATTGAATCTCTTTTAGTATCAAAACCAAGGAAGGGTCGTGGTTAACAAGAGCTAAAACAGAAGAAAGAGATCGTTTCAGAAATGGTTAAAAAACAAAAAAAATCCGTTTCATCAGGAAACCAGGATCAGGCATCATATAAGATCATCATTATCGATGATGATGAAAGCGTAAATCGCCTGATCCAGAGAACCCTTGACCGCGAAGGATTCAGAACCGAATCTGCTCGGACTGGAAAGGAAGCGTTCTCAAAGTTCACCGGTAGGGATGATGAAATATTACTGTTGGATTATCAACTGCCGGATATGACGGGGAAAGAGGTTCTCCGGAGTTTATCAAAAAAATATCAGCGCATTCATTTTGTCATCATGACCGGACATGGTGATGAAAAAATTGCTGTGGATATGATGAAATTGGGTGCGAGAGACTACATTATTAAACGGCCCAATTTCATTTATCTTTTGACACCGAAGATCAAAAGGGTGTGTGCTGAAATCGATAAAGAAAGACATTTCATGCAGACCGAGGAGTCGCTAAAGGAATCCGAAGAAAAATATAAAGCTTCCTTCAATAAGTCAAGAGATGCAATTCTTGTTTTCTCCAGAGAACGAAGAATTGTAGATGTCAACCAGAGGTTTGTCGAATTAAGTGGCTGTTTGGAAACGGAACTGGAATCAATGCATCTGCAAGTACTTTTTCCAGAAACAGCGGATCCGAAAACAGAGGAAAGGCTCAGGAGCATGTTGCACGGGAAAGAGATTCCCATCTTTGAGGCTAAATTGCTCACCAAAAATAAAATGATTATACCTGTTGAGATCGGCGTTACCATGTTAACAAATTGCTACGATCAGGAATTCGTGTTTCAAGCTAATATCAGAGATATCAGCAGGCGCAAGCAAGCGGAAGCAGACAAAACCAAACTGGAAGAGCAGCTGCGCCGATCGCAGAAACTGGAAACCATCGGCACCCTGGCCGGCGGCATTGCCCATGATTTCAATAATATCCTGACGCCCATTATGGGCTATGCTGATATGGCGCTGGCAGACCTGCCGTCAACCAATCCTTTGCGCAATGATTTGGAGGCTATTCTAAATGGGGCATATCGGGCTAAAGATCTGGTAGAGCAAATATTATTGTTCAGCCGGCAAATTGAAAAGGAACGCAAACCGCTCGGGTTACATTTAATTGTCAAAGAAGGGCTGAAACTCATACGCCCATCCATCCCAACCACCATCGATATCCGGCAGCGCATTGACGATTCCTGCGATAAAATTATGGCTGATCCGTCGCAAATGCACGAGGTTGTAGTCAATTTATGCACTAACGCCTGGCAGGCAATGGAAGAAAAAGGCGGCACACTCACTATCGAGTTGAGGCAGGTTGAAGTGGACGCGGCCACTGCAAAGTCTAATCCCAACCTTAAGGAGGGTCAACACGTTCGATTAACAGTGAGTGATACCGGAACCGGAATGGATGACGCCATACTGGAGCGCATTTTTGAACCGTTCTTCACGACTAAAGCGGTGGATAAGGGAACGGGTATGGGACTTTCAGTGGTGCACGGCATTGTGCGCGGCCATCATGGCGATATTCTTGTTTACAGCGAGCCGGGCAAGGGCACAACATTTCATGTGTATCTTCCGGTCACAAGCTCTGAGAAGAAAATTTCTAAAAAAGAACTGGCAGCAATTCAAGGAGGGGAGGAATCCATTTTAGTCGTCGATGATGAAGAAGTAGTCTTAAATGTGGTGCAGAAGATGCTGAAACGGCTTGGCTATAAAGTGGACATATGCAACCGTAGTATAGATGCCTTGAAAACTATTCGTCGGCATCCGGAAAAGTATCATTTAGTGATTTCCGATTTGACCATGCCGGATATGACGGGTTTAATATTGTCAGAACGGTTACAACAGATTCGTCCGGAATTTCCCACCATTATAATGACCGGGTTCGGAGAAAGTCTGCAAGAAGACATTTTACATCATTATGGCGTTCACGAAGTTACCGGAAAGCCCATAATAATAAGAGAGTTGGCTGCTGTGATTCGTAAAGTTTTAGATACTTGATTTTTTGTGCAGGAGTATTGAAATGCATATATTAGTTATCGAAGATGATGCCGAAGTTCGGGACATGGTGTGCAAGATGTTAAAGGATGAAGAGTATGAAGTGGTTTCAGCCATTAATGGCAGAGAAGGCATGGAATTACTAAGAAATGAATCGAACATCGACCTGGTCATAACAGATATTCTCATGCCGGAGAAAGAGGGTATCGAAACTATCCGTGAGTTAAAGCGGGATTATCCATCTATCAAGATTCTGGCAATTTCCGGCGGAAGCAGATTTCTCCTTCATGACTTCCTCCGCTCTGCCAAGCTATTGGGAGCCGATTTAACTCTAAGCAAACCGTTTGTTAAAAAAGACTTATTAAAAGTGGTGAAACTACTTTTAGAATAAGTCATCAAATTGCGCAGAATTGGATACACTACTCCCTATACTTCAGCGATCCAATGATGGTCGATCACACGGTTCATAAGGAGAAGTGGCTTTAGTTGAGATGGGTAAAAGAGCAATCTGATTTCTTTATACTAATGTTCGCATAATGGACCCGGCCAGGAGGCGAAATTTTTCTTTGTACTTCTCCTTTTTCGCTCCCTTGTTTTTTCTTGGAGGAGTTCAAAAATATCCAAGATCGTCGTCAACGCTTGTTATCGCAAACATCGTTGCCTATTTACAATCTATAAAGGAACAGAGACTCAAGCCAAATGAGAAAGGGATACGAAGTCACTACGAGATATTTGCTGCAGATCAAATAGAGTGTTTAGCCGGTGATATAATGCTTGAGCATCCGTGGACGGCGCCAGAAGCAGGGGAAATTTCATGTCTATACGATCCTTTGAAGACAATGTTAAGTCTCACTTCGGAGATTGGATTGAAGAGGCCGCAAGGGGTGTCGTCGATGATGAACTAACAGAATAGTAGTTTGAGCATCAATTTCAATGCTCTCATAATGGCTGCAGAGGCCCAAATGTGTTACAGTTGAGATGGGTAAAAGATCAACCTGATTTTCTCTATATTGATCTTCTTTTTCTACTTATCAATATTAAAAGTTTTCAATTTGCGATAAAGTGTGGCTTTGCTGATCCCCAACAGTTTTGCTGCTTCAGCAGAATTCTCGGTTGCACGGTGTGCGTTTAGAATAGCCTCGCGCTCGATATCCTCCAGCGGTGTAATGCCTTTACAAACTGTCGGTTGGTTGCGGGAAACGCCGGTTGATTTGGATGTGTCTCCAGCAGTAAGCTCCACGTTAGAAAACACCACCTGATTGATAGTTGAACCCGGGGTCTGAATAGCAGCGCGTCTTATCACATTCTTAAGTTCTCGAATATTACCCGGCCAGGAATGTTTGTTAAGGGCAGAGAGTACAGCCGGGCTGAGTTGCTTCGGTTGCAGGTCGTTTACAGTGCAGAAGTCGGAAAGGAAATGTCTGGCGATGATTGGAATATCTTCCTGCCGGTCACGCAGGGGAGGAAGAAAAATGGGATATTCTTCCAGTCTGAAGTAAAGGTCTTTGCGGAATTCTTCTGCCGCAATGGATCGGGCAAAATCTCTGTTGGTTGCGGCAATAACTCTGAAATCCACCGCCCGCTCATTTTTTTCTCCAACCCGGCGAACAAAACCGTCTTCCAGAACACGCAGAACTTTAGCCTGGATAGCAAGCGGCATGTCGCCAATTTCATCGAGGAAAATAGTGCCTTTTTCAGCTTGCTCAAAAAATCCTGCCCGGTCTTCCGTGGCTCCGGTAAATGAACCCCGCTTGTGCCCGAAGAGCAAACTGTCGGCAAGCTCCCGGGTAATGGCCGAGCAATTGACGGCCACAAAGGGGCCTGAGCTGCGTTTGCTGCCTTTATGAACAGCCCTGGCAAGCAACTCCTTACCGGTGCCACTCTCACCTATGATAAGTACATTAACTTCAGTCTCGATTACTTTCCTTGTGGCCTCAAACATATCCTGGAGTGCCTGGCACTCGCCGATGATACCGGTAAACAGCTCAGAGTCGGAAAGTTGTTTCCTCAGCTTGCCGACTTCATCGGACAAGCTTTTTACGGACAGGGCGTTGCGCAGCGTCGTTGCCAGCCGGTCGAGGTCAACGGGTTTAGTCAGATATTCGAAGGCGCCCATCTTGATGGCCGTGACAGCAGTGTCAATCTCGTATGCGGCTGTTACCATTATAACGGGTATACTCGGGCGATTTCCCCGAACGAAGGCCAGAACTTCCATGCCGGTCCGCTTTGGCATGTTAATATCCAGTAGCAGTCCGCTAATTTCGTTGGACTTGATTTTATTTATACAGGCGGCGCCATCCGGCACTTCCACCGTGTCATATCCAAGGGCCTGAACATTGTATGAAAGGAACTTGAGGATGTTAGGCTCATCATCTGCAATGAGAATGACCGGTTTGTTGTTTCTCTCAGGCATATTTTCGGTTACGGTTCTTCAATTTACTGAGTTTGAGTTGAATAAAATCGTTAAGCTTCTCAATTGGAAAGGGCTTGGTAATGTAGTTATCAGCCCCGAACTCGAAGGCATTCTCAATGTCCTCGATCTTTCCTTTCGCGGTGAACATGAACACAACAAGATCTTTGGTCTGCGGTTCGGTCTTTAGTTTCAAACAGAGGTCCAGGCCATTTATACCCGGCATCATGATATCCAGTAGAATCAAATCGGGTCGATGTTTGGCGGCCATAGCCAAACCTTGTTCGCCATCTTCGGCCATCAAGACTTCATGACCTTCCCGTGTGAGATTGTAACACACCAGCCGGCGGAGATTCTCCTCATCATCAATAATAAGAATTTTCAAATGTTCTTTCCTCCCGTTGAGAGTATTCGGTTCTTTCCGACCGCTTTAGCAAGAAACCCTTACCGTTCTCTTCGACCCAAACGTGAAAGCCGGCCTGTTCCAGACTGTTGGTGACAAGTGTAGTGACATGACTATCGTTTTAGACCAGCAGGAGTATTGGCTTAGTTTTCGTCATGCAAATCATTCTCCACTTACCGTTGGAAACAGGATGACAAGCCTGGTTCCGTTATTTGGCTTACTGCTCACTTCAATCGTTCCCTGGTGGGCCTCAACGATCTCCCGCACAATCGACAGCCCAAGCCCGGTACCCGGAATCTCCATGCCCTTTCTGTGAACACGATAGAATTTATCAAAAACCTTTTCCAGATCTTTTTGGGGAATACCCATGCCAGTATCCTCGACTGTCAATTGCAGAAATCCGTTAATTCCTCTAACGCTGACCGAGAGGCTCCCTCCCCTATCCGTAAATTTGACTGCATTTGCGAGTAGATTGACCAGGATCTGTTTAATTGCATCCTCAGCGGCCAGTATCATCGGCAGGTTTCTTGTCACCTCAAGATTGGTCTTGATCCCTTTTTCAAGCGCTTGCGCCTGATACGTTTCAAAGGTTTCCCTCACCGCAGATTCGATGTTTATTCTCTTCAGGTTATAGTGCCTCCCCCCTTTTTCAATTCTGGAAAGGCTTAACACATCTTCGATGAGTCGCGCCAAACGTTCACTCTCTTCATGGATGATCTTGATAAACTCTGTTCTTGTGTCGGCGGGCATGTCCTCGTCCCGCAGAATCGTACTTGAAAAACCGAGAATGGAGGAGAGAGGCGTACGGAGTTCATGAGACACGCTGGAGACAAAATCCGTTTTCATGCGATCGGTTTCTTTTTCCTTAGTGATGTCGGTGAACACGAGAATATTGCCGGCCGATTTCCCATCAACATCGAGAAATGTAGTGCCTGTAACCGAGAGCACGGTCTCTGTCCGGTCCTGCAAAATCAATTCCAGTTTCCTGAAAGATTCTTTGTACAGCGAATCGAGTAAATGCTTTCCATTTTGTTGACAGCGGTTCAGGAGCCGTTTCAGAGTTAGTTTCGCCGGGTTCCTTTGATCCAGGTGGAACAAAACCCTGGCTCTGTCATTGATAATGATTATTTTTCGTGTGGAATCCAACACGACAACACCGTTACCGATATTCTGCAGGATGATATCCAGTCGTTTCTGCTCCTCTTCAATTTTGGCTTGTGCCACAGACTGAGTAATTTTGGTTGCGCACAGAGAAGCGATTGACTGCAACATGCTCAAGTGTTCATGAGTATAAAATCCTTTTTGAGAATGCTCTGAATCGATGACACCAATGACTTCACCGCCATGCACAATAGGCATCGCGATTTCCGACCCGCGAGCCTTATCATCGACGATATAGCGCTTATCCTTTGTCACATCATGTACGATTTCAGGATGGCCCGTCCTGGCAACAGCACCCACGATGCCTTTGCCAATGGGGATTGTAATTGGATTTACGATTTCGTATCCACTGGCTTTACCCGGGCCATAGGCTGCCTTTTGGACAAGAACTCCTTTTTTGCTATCGACCAGGTAGATAACACAATCTTCCCAACCCAGCTGTGAAATGCAGCTGTAGGTAACGTCCCACAGAACCTCCTCGATAGAAGAGGTACTCAATAGGGAGCCGGCAAAATAGCGTAGAATTTTTTGTCGCTGCTCAGCCAACTTTTGTTGGGATATATCCCGAATGGTTATCAGAAAAAAATCGTCACCGCTCCTTTGTGAAACGCGTACCTCAAAGTCTTTGTGGTCACCCTTTGCTCCGGGCATGCGATATTCAAAAGTATGCAGTCTCCCTGTCTGTTTCACATCATCAAACGCTGAGCGCAGCTTGCCGACGACTTCAAACGGTAGCACATCCTCAAAATGCCTGTAAATAAAGGTTTCTATTGGAAAAGAGAAAGCTTTGTGTTTTTCCGTGCTCAAATCCAGGAAAATGCCGTCATCGGAAATCTGAAACATGAGGTCTGGCATGGCTTCCAGTATCGCACGACTCATGCTTTCACTATCTCTGAGTTTGATTTCCGCCAATTTTCGGCTGCTAACGTCGTAGAGCGAGCCGACTCTTACTCCTGTGGTTCTTGCCCTTACTGACATTTGCAGCCACACGATGTTGCCATCCTGGTGATAAAATTCCAGTTCATCCTGGGTATTATCCGAATTTTGTATTTTTGCGTTCGCTATCAAACGAATGGCGGCTTGCTGTTCTCGAGGATTTACAAAGTCGGTAATTGGCCTGTTTAGGGATTCTTCGATCGAATAACCGAGTATTTCTTGCCAGGCCCGATTGAGAAATGTGAGCTTGCCCTGTTCATCGCATTCAAACACCACCTCCTGCAACAACTCTACCAGCTCCCGATAGCGGGTTTCGGAAGCGGATAGCTCCTCTATGAGACGGTAGTGAATCTGAGATTGCAGCTCATCTTTATTTTGATCTGCCATTGGCAACAATACCAAGCCGACTGAGCAATTGACGATGGTCCAAAACTTCCGCATAAAGAGGAAAAATATTGTCGCAAAAGAAATCCTGCTCGACAACTGTCCGCCCTGAGGTGCAATCGGAAAGGACGAAGACTTTGTACCCCAACTCAAACGCCGATCGCCCGGTTGAATCAATGCAAATGGAAGTGACCACGCCCGCCAGTACCACATACTCGATATCACGGTCTTTCAACAACGGGTCGAGTTCCGTATTTGAAAAAGCATTCAACCCTCGCTTACCGGGTACCTCTAAGATTCGACTGCCAAATTGGGTCAGTTCTGGAATAGTGTCTGAACCTTTGGTCCCGGAATTGAATGCTCCGACCTCTTTAATCATTTTCAAGATACCCACCGGCTCAACCAGTTCATCGTATTCCGGTGTGAATATGATGGGTGTCGACACGATTAGCATCTCAGAGCTACTGACGCGGGTCAGAAGCTCAACAGTGTTAGCGAGCACCCCCGTAGCTCTGGAAGATTCCTCGATAACATCGTGCAGAATGCCATCTGTGGCAAAATAATCATTCTGGTAGCCGATTAGAATCAGTGCGCTATTCTTGGAATTCATCGTGTCTCCTAACGTCATTTAAGACTGATTTAGGCTGTTTCAATAAGACATTCCTTAGAGCAACTTTTTTGTACAATAGATCGGCAATTTTCTGTTTTTCTTGATTTTTCCCGAGCGATAGTCTATCTTAATTTCTTGAAAAACAAAAGCTATCTCGGATAGATTCGGAGCTATTTTGTGATCAAATGATTGAGGAATATCGATGGAGAAAATAGACTACAAAAAACAACTCAAAAATCTATACAAGCCTTCAGCCAGAAAAGTTGATATTGTCAAAATACCACAGATGAACTTCCTCATGATTGATGGTGAAGGAGACCCAAATACATCTCAATCATTCCAGGATGCTATCGACGTTTTACACCCACTCTCTTATGCTCTGAAATTTATGGTTAAAAGAGGTGAACTAGAAATTTATTATAGTGTCATGCCACTTGAAGGTCTTTGGTGGGCGGATGATATGTCCTCGTTCAGTGCCCAGAATAAGGAGAATTGGCAATGGACACTCATGATAATGCAACCTGATTTTATTGCAAAAGAAATGGTCGAAAACGCTAGAGAGGAAGTAAGAAAAAGAAAAATCTAGTTGCGTTGCAATCTATAAGATTTGAATCCTTTTCAGAGGACAAGGCTGCCCAAATAATGCATATCGGGCCATTTTCAGAAGAGGGACCAACCATTGCAAAGCTGCATTCATTCATTGAGGAAAATAACAGCCGGCGAATTGGCAAGCACCACGAATTATATCTAAGTGATATACGGCGAGCGGCGCCGGAGAAATGGAAAACCATTATCAGGCAGCCAATGTCATGAACGATCTCATAAGGCAAATGCACTCGAACAGCAAAAAGCGTCTGCGGTGACGCCATGCGGAGACCGGATTGCCTAACGGCTAAAATCTGGTAATAACAACCTTTCTATTTCTTTGCATTCGGGTTCGGCATTTCATTACCGAATCCGGAATCTTGTTTTATAATTCATGCAACTTCACTGTGAGCTAAGCCGATATGTTGAAAACAGAATCACCCGACTACATATTTTTTTTGCTATCTACTACCCTATTCGGGTGCCCTCATCAACATTAACCAGCCAGCTCTTTCCCCCCGCACGCTCAATTGCTTGCAAAACTTGCTGAGAATTATGAGGTGCATAAGCAAACATACAACCGCCGCCGCCGGAGCCATTTATTTTTGCACCGTACGCGCCCGCCTCGAGCGCTGCGGCTATCATGCGGTCTATTTTCGGAGTTGATATTTTGAGCACATCCCGCAAAATAGACTGGTGCTGGTTCAGCAGCGATCCAAGTCTGTTGTGATTTAACGATGTTTGCAATAAAATCTCTTTAGCGTCTAAAGTAATTTCATAATTCCGCACCGTTCCGTGCAACAGCTCAAGTTGCTCCGGGCTTAAATCTTCTGCAAATTCATAAACATCCTCCCTTCTGATTCCACCTAATGAAAAACCGGGTCTCTTTTTTTTCAACCTTCGCACAATTTCAAATACCCGCTCCTTAACTCGGCCGAGGATCTCCTGGGTGTCTTTGGCTTCCTCTGAATCTCCCAGCACAAAGGTTTTTAAATCAGCAGGGAGTCGTTCAATGTCTATCTTAGGCCGAGAATCGAGGAAAATTGTGCCACCCAGCGCGGTTGAATATTGATCCATCATGCCGCCCGCTTGCGAGAATTCCAATACTTCCGCCTGGTAAGCGAATTCTGCAATTTCTTCTTCTGACAGTTGCACTGCCTGATCACTCATTTGAGCCAAAAAATTTACCCAGGTGACAACCAGCGCCGAAGAGCTCGAAGTTCCGGCGTTGATGGGAATATCCCCTTTGACGGTACAATCAAATCCAGCTGAAAAGGTGAGTCCTTTTCGAAGTAAGACATTTACCACACTTTTAAAATAATCTTTGTCTTCAGTATAGGCAATATCACTGGCAATCGAAAACGAGTTTCTCTCGCCAATGTCCGGCAAATCCAGGTTGATGGTTAAATCCTTTCTGCGTGACCCGGTGATAGCAATTCGCAGTGAAATAGCACAGGCAATCACGGGCAAATTCAGATAATCCTGGTGCTCTCCGAACAAGCAGATTCGACCGGGAGTTGAGATTTTAAACGATTTCTGCATACAACTTTGTGCTTAGGAATACTTGGTTAGGCATGTCCTGAGCTTCTGTCGCAGGACGCCTTAGGATGAGCAAATTTGGAAATTCGATGAAAGAAAAGCCCATTTATGCAATGAGGCACTAATTAATTTTCGGATTTCCATAGCCTGGACAAAAAAATATGTGGCTGCGACTGCAGTCGTCGTAGAGATTAAGGCAGGCAGGGTATTCGAATACAACCAGAATCCGGTTGCAAACAACAAACTATAAATTAAAACCAAACCTAAAAAGACACTGAGCAAACCGGCCGGTACAGACCACTTTTGGTTTAAATACGATTCCACATCCTCGCCAGCCAGTTTAGCGTTTTCCAGCACTTTCTTCCATCCCGGTCCGCCGGGACTTACCTTCCGGTAAAACTCCAATAGA
The DNA here is from genome assembly GCA_004356825.1 of Caldithrix sp. Classification (GTDB taxonomy): domain Bacteria; phylum Zhuqueibacterota; class Zhuqueibacteria; order Oceanimicrobiales; family Oceanimicrobiaceae; genus Oceanimicrobium. The sequence goes on along the minus strand of SMXC01000055.1, from coordinate 1,982 downwards.
GTTTTCTGATCTGTTGGCTTGGTGAGCAGGGTCGCGATTACCCAGCCCGCAGTTGTGATCGCAACCCCGGTGACAAGCTTTTGCCATTCCAACAAGTCGGAAAATCCTAATCTTACATGAATCATTTCAAAATAAATTGCGACTAAGAATGAGATCACCATGGCCGCGATTTCACTAACCGCATTGATACGCCACCAAAACCATCTAAGCAAGAATAAAAGCCCGGTGCCTGCACCGATTTGCAGTAAAATGTTGAAAGCTTGCAGGGCGTTACTCAGAAAAAGAGCAAAAACCGCGGACAAAATCATCAATAAAACAATTGTCATTCTTCCGACAAACACCTGTTCTCTTTCAGACGAGTCCTCTTTGAGAAAACGTTTATAAAAATCATTGACCACATAAGACGCGCCCCAGTTGAGATGAGTTGAGATTGTCGACATCACGGCTGCAATAAGTGAAGCGAGGACCAGGCCCAATAAGCCGGGTGGCAGATAGGTTAACATGGCCGGATAGGCTAAATCATGCTTTACAAGCTCAGTTGGAATATGAGGAAAGGCCGTCCTTAACGAATCTATATCTGGGAAAACCACCAGAGAAGCAAGGGCGACGATAATCCAGGGCCAGGGCCGCAACGCATAATGGGCGAAGTTATACAACAGGGTCGCCGCAATTGCATGCTTCTCATCTTTTGCCGCCAGTATTCTCTGAGCCACATACCCACCGCCTCCAGGTTCTGCCCCCGGATACCAGACACTCCACCATTGTACTGCCAATGGAATAATAAAAACGGTTAGCAGTAACGAGGTGTCCGAAAAATCCGGCAAAATAGAAAGTTTATTCCTAACCAACGGGTGGGCGAGAAGATTCTCTAATCCCCCGACTTCTGGTAGATTTAAGACGACGTAAGCAGCGAGTACCGACCCGGTCATCGCAATTGCAAACTGGATAAAGTCGGTAATCAGGACGCCACGAAGCCCGCCCAACATCGAGTAGATAACGACAATAACCGAAGTCAGCATGACGGTTTTAATTGGGGAAATTCCGAGAATAACGCCGCCTATTTTGATCCCGGCTAACAAAACTGTGGCCATAATTATTATGTTAAAAAACAGGCCGAGATAAAGCGCCCGAAATCCCCTGAGAAAAGCCGCCAGTTTGCCGCTATATCTTAATTCATAAAATTCAACATCCGTCAACACGCCGGAGCGACGCCACAATTTCGCATAAATGAAAACCGTGACCATACCTGTTAAAAGAAATGCCCACCAGAGCCAGTTCCCTGCTACCCCATGCTGACGGACCAAATCTGTGACTAAATTCGGAGTGTCAGCTGAAAAAGTCGTCGCCACCATGGAGATGCCTAAGAGCCACCAGGGCATGTTGCGACTGGAGGCAAAAAATTCGGCAGCGCTTGAACCGGCTCGTTTCATCACGCTGATTCCAATGATTAGCGAAATTAAAAAGAAAGCGATAATAGAGAGCCAATCAATGAATTGGAGCGTCATAAAAATAAGAAATGTAAAACTGAGGCAAAAAGCAAGTAAGATGAGTACTCTAGTGGAGTTCCATATATTATCGCAATATGGATATAGTGTTCTCGTGTTTGTGTCTTCAAGCGTTAATAACTTGAAATTACTCAACTTGATAAAATACGTAAATACTTTAGCACTTGAACGCGCTAACACTGCCTAATGCCCTTTTGTTTCGGAAGCGTTGCAATAAAAATAATCGGTGTCTACCGCAAGAATTTTTCGCTTGATTAATTCATTAGCGTTTTACATCTTGGAAAAGGTCGTAGAAACAAAGTTATCACAATTGATAATCGAACTTCTCGTAGTAAGATGCCAAACTTTTTCCACAAGACTGTTCTGGTTACGGGCGCCTCCGGAGGCATCGGGCGGGCGATTGCCCAACAATTTGCAGAACACGATGCCCAGGTCGTTGTCCATTTCAATAAAAATGAAAGAGCGGCGAAAAAAACT
>SMXC01000054.1 GCA_004356825.1 Caldithrix sp. | reverse complement strand
GTTTTAGCAGCATTAAATGCGGGGATCACTGCGAATATCTTGTCATTTTTCATATTATAAAAAAGAAGAGCAGCGAATGCTACCCTTCTTTTTTTTAGCTCAGTCGTATAAAAGGGTCAAGTCAGGAATTGCTACCCTTTTTGCAGTACGTCAATCTTGTCTTAGCTCCTGACCATCTTGTTGCCGCTAAGACAAGATTGACGTACTGCAAAAAGGGTAGCAATTCCTGACTTGACCCTTTATACGACTGAGCTAAAAAAAAGAAGGGTAGCATTCGCTGCTCTTCTTTTTTATAATATGAAAAATGACAAGATATTCGCAGTGATCCCCGCATTTAATGCTGCTAAAACCATAAAGCGGGTAGTAGCAGAGTTACAAAGATGTTTACCTGAGATATCAATTATTATAGTAAACGATGGTTCATTCGACGAGACTGCAACCATACTGAAAGAGCTTGATGTAATTGCAATTGAACATACTAATAATTTAGGAAAAGGAGCTGCCTTAAGAAATGGAATAGGAAGAGCTTTGAATGCTGGCGGGGAACTTATTTTTACAATCGATTCAGATAATCAACATAATCCCGTTGACTGCAGCAAATTATTAAAGGAGCTTCTTGAGCAAAACCTAGATTTGGTAATTGGCTCCAGGATGGGTAATGTCGGCAAAATGCCGTTTTACCGGCAAATAAGCAATAAAGTTACCTCTAAATTCGTTTCCTGGCGAATACGACAAGAAATCGCCGATAGTCAATCAGGGTTTAGGCTATATCGTGCACAACTATTGCAATCCATTGAGTTATCTTCGAATCAGTTTGAAATTGAATCTGAAATACTAATAAAGGCAGCTCTAAAAGGGTTTAAAATAGGAACGATTAACATAGAAACGATTTATACTTACAATCAAACCAGTTATATAAAAGCTATCGATATTTTTCGTTTTGTACGATTATATTTTCAAAGCTTCTCCTGGTGAGACCGCAAAACCGCGTTGACAAGTTTCATTAATGCTGAGATAAGTTTTATGTTTGAACATGTGAAATTAGTTCTTAAAGGAGGGATAATAGGGGTCGCTAATATTATTCCGGGTGTCTCGGGTGGGACAATGGCTGTGGTGTTGGGAGTTTATGAAGATTTAATTGATGCAATAAGTAACTTTTTCACAAATAAGGAAAAGCGTAACTTCTATGTGTGGTTTCTATTAAAAATTGCCTTCGGCGCCGTAGTAGCAATCCTGGCATTGTCCTGGGTAATGGATTTTCTATTGCTTAACTATCCAAAGAAGACCTACCTGTTTTTTATTGGTTTAATTGCAGGTTCGATTCCATCGATCTACAATGCTCATGACGACATGAAACCCAATATATCCGCTGTTATTGCTTTTTTTGCCGGAGTGCTACTAATACTTTCGTTTGCATGGTTTTTTCCGGAAGCCGACAAAACAAAGGATATTGGTTTTCAGTATGACGCTACCGGTTCCGGCTTAATTTTACTGCTCGTCGGTGGATTTTTTGCCGGCGGTTCCATGATTGTTCCGGGCATTAGCGGTTCGTTTGTCTTGGTACTTTTGGGCCAATATCGCGTAGTCATTACAGCAATAAAAGAGCTGAATTTTATTTTACTCGGGGTGATCGCAGTGGGCGCCGGATTAGGAGTTTGGGCATTTGCTAAATTGATTAACCTTCTTTTAAAAAGTTTTCCCAAGCAGACGTTCTACTTTATTTTGGGGTTGGTAGTCGCTTCTTTATATCCGATATTTCCTGGTTTGCCAAATGGAATTATTCAGGCCTCGTTTGGTATTATGCTGGCTTTCTTAGGAGCTGGTATAGCATATGGATTAGGAAACAAAAAAGCATAAAAAGATGAATTTACTTTGTTCTAAGTAAATCTTTTCATACGTTGAGTAAATTTGCGGGGCGTAGCGCAGCCCGGTTAGCGCGCCACGTTCGGGACGTGGAGGTCCCCGGTTCGAATCCGGGCGCCCCGACAAAAAGAAAGAAGAAATAGGTGGAGCTGTATTAAGTTTACATAATATATGATATGTAGCAAAATGGCGTGCGCGCCTAGCTATTCTGAATGTCTCGCAAGGTCGCTTCTGCTTCCATTTTAATGGGGCTGTTTATCGGGGATCGAATAATCTCCTGTAAGTAATTAACTGTGAAATTAATCTCATTGTTTTTATGACAAGCAAGAGCCAGATAATATTTAGCAAAAAGATTATTTGAATTTAAATTCAGGGCTTTTTCCAAATGTTCAATCGAGTCTTGAATTTTTTCTTGTCTAAAGAGTAGTTTTCCTTGTAATGAGTATAATACGCTGTCGTTTTTCCCGAGTTGCTGTGCTTTCTGTATCGCATCCAAAGCGTCGGCATCCCTGTTCATGTAAATGAGTGAAATCGCGAGCTCCTTATAATACAAACCCTTGCTTGAATTCACACTTATGGCCCTTTTGAATGCTTCGACCGCTTTTGATGCTCTGCCGCTTCTCAACTGTGCCTCTCCAAGAGAAAACCAGACAAAGTCGTCATTCGGCTTCCGCTCCAAATAGTGACTATACATGCTAACCGATTTTTCATAGTCAGTAAACAGGTAGGCTTTATAACCCTCTTGATAGGACATTTCACTATTTACCAAACCAGTTGGTCTCGTTGTCGATTGGCCAAGAGTTCGCTCTTCAACCAAAGGCAAAATCATGGATTTTTTTGCATGGTTGGTTAGCGCTTGGTTGGTGTCAATCTCAATTACTTTTTTGAAATGTTCATTTGCCGGATCGTCGTTTCCTTGAATAGCGTGAATTTTGCCTAGTCCAAAATGAGCTCTAACTTCCTTCGGCGATAGTTCGAGCGACTTTTGAAACATTTGTATTCCTTCGGAATATTTACGTATTATACTATAAGTCGCTCCCAAATTCAAATATGCAAGGGCATGATTCGGGTTGATAACGATGCTTTCTTTTAGTTGGATTTCAGCTTGGTCAAATTTTCTAATCTTAATAAAGGTTGTCCCTAAAATAAGATATGCATTGGGATAAATTGGGCACAGAGCGATTACTTTTTTTAAATTTTCAATTGATTCGACAAAATTCTTTAATTCAAAAAAAGCTATCCCGAGGTTAAAATAGTAGTCGGGATCAGCCGAATTAATTGATATTGCTTGAACCCAATTCGTTATTGCATCTTTATAATTCTTATCTTTAGATAAGGCTAAAGCCTGTTTGTGTAAAGTTTCCGCTCTAAAATCGACTTTTTGAGGAGTCCAAACTAATTTTACTTTATTAAGTTTTTGGATTACTTCCAAGTTACCCTCATTACGTCCATATTTTTGAACCAGAAACTGCTCGACATATTTTTGCTGTTCGCTTTTATCCTTGAGCTTGCCAAGTTCTCCATTTAGCGTTTCAAACTGCTCTAGCCTTAAGACGGCTGAAAACTGCTTTTGTAATGTATCTTCCATCCTGGTTTGGCTTTATGATGTTCTAAGGTTAATAGATACGGTACTGAAATGTAACAAGAAAATCAACACATTTCATGCTAACGTAATCCCCGGAAATCAGACGCATCCGAACAGAATACCTTAAGCGATTTTAGAAGAAGGTTGTTAAAACGGGGGTCTGAGAAGAAGCATTGCTCAAAAAAAGATTATTAACCAACGCCTTAAATTTGCAGTCGAGTTTGATAGGTACCGGTTACCTTCTCGTCTATTCTTCGTTTTTGTCAGTTGTCTCAACAGATCTTTTATTCTCTTCTTGAATTCTATCATAGATTTCCCCTCGGAAAATACTAATTTCGGTCGGTGCATCAATCCCGAGTCTGATCTGTTTGCCGTGTATGTCAACAACTTTTATTACGATATCGTCGCCAATAACAATTGTCTCACCTAACTTCCTTGTCAGGACTAGCATATGATTTTCCTCCAGTTAAAAGCATAGTTAAGTTACTTAATTGGTTTGGTTGCCCATAATCTCTACCTGAAATGCTACGCGGAATTATAAGCAAAATTCTATAAACATTCAAGGGAATTTCGTATTAAATTAAACTTTATGTTTTTTCACACTTCAAAAGTGTCCAATGGAGCAGTATCTTTAATGAATTTCGCAAATTCTTCCTTTAAAATCGCTTTATCTATTTCGACCTGTGCTGTAATTATCCTAACAGTTCTCGGGCCCTCTATTGCGTCAGTGTATTTATCAAACCCCGCAACTGTCAGACAGCGTTTTATATAACTTAATTTTATTTCACTTGATTCGCCTGGTGGCGGAGCAAGGCCAATTTTGATCGTCAATAATTTTTCCCGGATGGTACTATTTGGGGTCAAAATATGGCTAACATCGCCTAATGTGATATTGGGTCCTAAAACAATCGCTCGTGCCTTAAGTTTAATTGATAACTTATTGCTTCCTTTTGATTTTTTGCTGTCACTGTTACCCGGCTCTATTACGCAAAGCAGATATAGATTGAAAATTAAAAAAATATAAAGTGTTTTTTTTACTAGGCTCATCTTGATCCTCAAAATTTAGAAAATAATTTATTCCTTTTAGATTTCGAAAATATTGCTATTGCCGTAGTAGTTTTTCTCTTCCGGCTTGGAAATATGGTTATACTTCTGTACGATATTTGAGATTTTTCTGACGTTGCTTTCTATTATTTCTAATTTCTTTATATGATCGTCACTAAGAAGACTATCCTCTTTTCGGATCAATTGAATATTTCCCAAAATAGGAGTTAACGGATTGTTTATTTCATGATTAATCGTTGCAAATGACTGCGTAATTGCCAGGAGTCTTTCTTTTTCAAGTAGCTCTTTTTCTAATTGCTTCTGAGCCGACAAGTCCTGACCGACCACAAGTAAGCCTTGAGTCTCGCCGTTTTGATCTCTTAAATAAGAGGAAGTGATGCCCATTGGAATTTGAATCCCTGACTTTGCTTCAACATAAATTCCGTTAGTCACAAGCTTGTTTTGACTGTCCCCTGATTCAAGTGACCCTGTCAATACTTTTTTGCTGGTCCCAAGTAATTCGTAGACGGATTTGCCTAAAACCTCAGATGTCGAATATCCTAAGATATCTTCAATACCTTTGCTGACGAATGTTATCTTTCCACCGAGTTCACAGGTGATGATTGCCATTGGACAGCTTTCTAACAAATTTTCCAAGAAGTTTTTACTATTCTCAACTGCTTTTCTTAAAGTTTGGTTGCGAACTTTTATTTTATTAGTGATAAAAGTATTTTCAATTACATTCAGCAATTCTTTGTTTCCGAAAGGCTTTTCCAGATACGCATTTAATCCAGCCTCTAGAAGCTGTTTTATTCGTTCAGGTCGCTGGTCCGTTGCTGTTAACATAATGACAGGTATATCGCGATATCTTTCATATTGCTGAGACTTTTTTAATTCCTTAAAGGTTTCACTCCCGTTTTTTTTTGGCATCAGATAATCCAATATGATAAGATCGGGGTTAAACGAGAGTACCTTTTTTAAGCCTTCATTACCGTCGAAGGCAGAAATAAGATTGTATCCGGCCTTTTGAAGAACGATCTGGATGTATGTGTGAACATCCTTATCGTCATCAATCAACAAAATCTGTCGCGTCATCGGAGTTGAAACCTAAATATCTTCTATTATAAATTTTGCGTGTAATCTCTTTGCTTAGTTCCTGAATCTTTTTTAGTTTACTATTACTAAATGCATCAGGAATTGTATGTCCTAGATTTAACACTCCGATGATCCTGTTACTTATCTCAAGTGGTAATGACAAATAGGACCTAATCGGATTTAAGCCATGCCGGCTACCCCGGTGAATGTCGGAAAGGTAGACCATTTTCCCTTTCTGGGCAACCCAGGCGGAAAGCCCTGTGCCCATTGGAAAACTAACCGAACTAATGAAATCAATCCCATCTCCCTTACTTGCAACCTCTTTCAGAGATTGTGTTCCATTTTCAAATAAAAACAAACTTCCGGATTCGTATTCTACTGTATCATTGAGTTCATCCATAAACTGATTCAAACTTCTTGTCCAGGGATCGTTAATGGTCTTAACTCGTGGGGTGTCTGAGACTTGTGGAGCTGAAGTTGAATTCATCGTAAACCTTCCTTGGTTTTATCAAAGAATGAAGATTAGTTTAGAACTTCAGATTGAAGGACGCCTTTCAATCCGTCCAAAGCTTTGCTGTGAATTTGTGATACTCTTGATTCGGTAATACTGAGAACCTGTCCAATTTCTTTCAAAGTGAGTTCTTCATAATAATAAAGCGCCATTACAATTTTTTCCTGCTCATTTAAACCTTCAATGGCTTTTATTAACAACTTTTTCGTTTCTATATGCTCTAAACTAAAGTAGGGGTTATCGGATTGCGAGTTTTCGAGTAGATCATACATTGAAGTAATTTGATCATTGTCCTCTACCCTGCTGCCATCTAAAGACAACAGAGAGGCCTTGGAAAGTTCCAGCAGCACACCGCCGTAGTCTTCTATCTTCATATCTAACTTATTCGCAATTTCTTGATTGCTTGCGGAACGACCCAATTCCTTTTCCAACTGCTCATTTACTCTTTCCACCATTCGTGCTTTGGAGCGCAAGGACCTGGGAGCCCAGTCCAGAGTTCTTAGTTCGTCTAAAATGGAACCTTTAATTCGCGGTAAAACAAATGTTTCAAACTTCACCCCCTGTTCAGGATTGAATCGCTCCAAAGCGCCAATCAACCCCATGACGCCCGCGCTAAGAAGATCGTTATAGTCAACACAAGCAGGAAGAGAAAACATCATCTTACCCGTAACATATTTGACCAGGGGAAGATACTTTGTTAAGAGTTTCTCGCGCGTTTGCAGGTTCCTTGTTGCTGTGTACTCCTTCCAAAGACTATAATTGTAAGATGATTTCATAACCTCGCCCGAATTTAGTTTGACTCTTCTTATGACTCGAAGTGTTGCACTTAAGAATTGGATGAGCCTGCTTTCGCAAGTTCTATGCCACGTACTATAGGTTGCTTTTTTCAGAAATCCCTGTGTATGAAATTGCGTCTACCGGTCAAAAAGAATGAGTCTCGTTAACAGGAATCATTATCCAGGTGCAATAAAAACAGAAGATTAGGAAGATAATAGAGGGCGATACTGATTTTTGGGGGTCATTCAGGAAAAAAATTATGCTTTCGCTCTTTGTAATAATTGATGTGTGAGTCAAATCATAAGGGGAAGAAATTGCCTATCAGCTGGAACATTATTTCCTACTAAAGGTGGTCTAGTTACTTTTCTTCTGAATACTCTCGCAACTTGTTTCTGAGGGTTCTTACGCTTATTCCTAATTTATCTGCCGCCCAGGTTCTATTTCCGTTTTCTTCGTCAAGTGTTTGTAGAATGAACCTTTGTTCCAGTTCCTTGAGTTTCATACCACTGGGCAAAAGAACAGCTGACTCGGTTTTTTTTGCAATATCGCCATCCTGGCTGAAGTAAAGGTGTTTCATTTGGATCGTTTGCTCCCTGCAAACCACTACAGCTCGCTCCATGGTGTTTTCTAACTCTCTTACGTTCCCGGGCCAATCATATTCATAAAGATGTTTCAACACTGCAATATCCAGAGTTTTTATCGCGCGGTCATTTTCTTTTGAAAATTTTTCGATAAAATGTTCTACCAAAAGCAGTATATCCTCCTTTCTATCCTTCAGGGGAGGGAGGTCAAGTGGCACAACATTTAGGCGATAATACAAGTCTTCTCTAAAAGTACCTTTGGCGATTTCCTCCCTTAAGTCCCGATTAGTTGTGGCTATAATTCGAACATCTACTTTAATGGTCTGGGGGTTGCCCACTTTTTCAAATTCCAATTCCTGTAAAACGCGCAGCAGTTTTGCTTGCAGGTTTGGTTGAATCTCACTGATTTCATCTAAGAGCAGAGTCCCTCCATCAGCTAACTCAAAGCGGCCCTTTGTATTCTTTAATGCTCCGGTAAATGAACCTTTTTCATGGCCAAACAATTCGCTTTCCACCAAACCCTCCGGAATTGCAGCACAATTTGTTTTAATAAAAGGATTCTCGCTGCGTTTACTGCACTGGTGAATAGCTTTAGCGATGAGCTCTTTACCAGTACCGCTTGCGCCCTGAATGAGTACAGTCGCATTAGTAGGCGCCACCATTTCGACAGTCTCAAACACTCTTTGCATTCCCTCGCTGGTGCCAATAATATTGTCGATTCCATATCGACTGGACAACTCAGATCTCAAAAGTTCGTTTTCTTTGACCAGGCGCTGGTATTTGAAAAAATTTTCGACCGTGACTTTTATTTCATCAAGTGAGAAACCCTTTGCCAGAAAATCATAGGCCCCGTCTTTCATTGCCTTTACCGCACTTTCAATAGATCCCTGTCCGGTTATGACGATCACGCCAGAATCGGGATGCAATTGTTTCACGTTTCTTAGAATTTCCAGGCCGTTGAGATCAGGCAAATAAACATCGGTAATGACCAGATCGTATTCATTATGCTTGATTTTTTTTAGAGCACCCTTGCCCGTTTCGACAACGCTCACAGAATATTTATGCTTTAATTCTTCATATAGCATACCGCGAATTGTCGGTTCGTCATCGACGACCAATATTTTAGGTGTAACTGACATTAGATTTCCCTATCTTATAAAACACTAAGACTCGAACTTATAATGGAAGTAGGGATGCCTATTGCAAGCAGTGTGCCAACCCGTTACGGCTGTCAGGTATTTAAATATAAAGGGTTTAAGAGGTATGATGTAGGTAACTGCTTGGACAAAAATCAAGCGGAAATGGATTGAAATTGGTCACTTCGGTAACAGGTTGGTCTGCTGTATCAGCTTGAGTTGCGTTTGTAAATAATTTGCAACCCTTTTAAGGTCAAAAAGGGTCTAAAAACGACGTCTTTTTCCAAGTTTTCCAACAATTGCGGGGCAATCCCGCCGGTGGCTAAAATGGTTGCTTTATAACCTAATTCTTGGATAATACGACGTATGATGCCATTAACCATTTCCACAGAGCCAAACATGATGCCGGCCTGCATACTTGCTTCAGTCGTTTTTCCAATAATATTTTTTGGAAACTGCAATTCAACTTTCGGCAACCTTGCTGCGTACTGATGCAGGACAAAAGAGGAAGACTCTAATCCCGGAGAAATGACCCCACCCAAATATTCAGCACTTTTAGAAACAACATCAAAAGTCGTCGCAGTACCAAAGTCTACAATGATTAACGGACCGCCAAACTCATCAAAACCCGCAACCGAGCTACAGATTCGATCCGGGCCAACAGAGCTGGGATCGTCGTAGAGTATTTTCAAACCGGAATTTGAATCGGCATTAACAAGGATCGGGGAGATATTAAAATTTTCCTCCACCATCGACACAAAAGTATGAGTTCGATCCGGCACGACGGATGAAATAGCACAGCCGGTCACTTCTTCAAATTGCAAATTCTCACTCTGAAACAGCATTTTGAGCATAACCCACACTTCGTCCGTTGTTCTGTTTACGCCGCTTGATATGCGCCAATGCGCCAACAATTCCTCCTCAGAGTAAACGCCGGCGGTCACATGAGTGTTGCCGATATCGATTACGAATAGCATTGTTCTCCCCTCTGAATAAAATTCGGTTCTCCAGCGCTCAGATACTTCATTTGGCCATTTTGGAGGCGGAGCGCCATTCTGCCATATTCATCTAAGTTCTCAAACCTCCCTATTATCTCATCTTTGTTTTGTTGAAGCGAGATATCTTTGCCAAGAAACGGGCACCGTTCCTTCCAGGCATCAATAATTAACCCGAAATTGCCGTCATTGAATTTAAGATAAAAATATTCCAGGTTGTGCAAGAAATCTATTAACAGACTCACACGGTCAATCGCATGCTTTGTCTGCGCTCGCAAAGAGGTCGCGGTCTGACGGATCTCCTCCGGGAAGTCAGTTTGTTTTTGATTTACATTGATTCCAATTCCCAAAACCAGAGAAGCGGACCGGTTATTTGAAAATTGACTTTCAAGCAAAATTCCACTTACTTTCTTTGAGTTGATCAAAACATCGTTTGGCCATTTGAGAGCGGGGCTGAGGAAGGTTATCCGCTCAATTGTTTTTGCAAGAGCGACAGCAGCTAAAAGAGAAACTAGCCCAAACATGTCCGTAGGCTGGGTAGGTTCTAGTATGATTGAGAACCACAGTCCTGCATTAGCAGGAGCATACCACCTCCTGCCCTGTCTTCCGTGACCCTCTGTTTGCTCATTTGTTAATATCAGGGTTCCACACCCCTCACCGTTTTGCGCCAGCCTTTTAGCAAAATCATTGGTTGAGCCGAGAGTTTGGAAAACAACGACCCTTTTTGCAATAAGTTTTGCAGAGACTCTCTTTTCCAGGTCTTCTGCTACAATTGGCTTATTGAACATTTGGTGTCAATTAAAAATTCCATTTAGATTTCTTTATACTTTCCAAAAACTTCTCTCAAGATATCTGATATTTCTCCCAAAGTGGCATAAGCCTCAACACATTCAACGATCGTCGGCATCAGATTGGTTGAGCCTCTGGCGTCTGTTTTTAGCTGTTCTAATAATTTGCCCACTTTTTCGTTGTCTCTTCTTTCTTTGAGCCGTTGAAGTTTTTTTATTTGTTTGTCGCGAAGCGCGGGATCAACTTTCAAAATAGCAGGCTGCTCTTTTTCATCTTCTTTAAAGTCATTTAGTCCAACAATAATCTTTTCTCGTGATTCAATTGAGTTCTGGTATTCATAAGCTGTTTGGGTGATTTCGTTTTTAAAAAATTTATTGTCAATTGCTTTGAGTGCACCGCCCATTGTTTTTATTTTGTCTAAATACTCCCAAACCCGTTTTTCAATATCACGGGTTAAGTTTTCCAGAAAATAAGATCCGCCCAATGGGTCGACCGTATCGGCCGCCCCGGATTCATGAGCGATGATTTGCTGGGTTCGAAGCGCGATCTTTGCAGCTTCTTCCGTGGGCAAAGCGAGGGCCTCATCCTTAGAGTTGGTATGCAAGGATTGTGTCCCACCGAAAACCGCTGCCAAAGCTTGCAAAGTGACTCTTACAATATTGTTGTCAGCCTGTTGGGCAGTCAGAGTTGAACCGGCCGTTTGCGTGTGAAAACGCAGCATGGTGCTTTTCGGATTTTGCGCACCAAACTGCTCTTTCATTATCTTCGCCCAAACCTTCCGCGCCACCCTAAACTTGGCGATCTCTTCAAAAAAGTTGTTGTGGCAGGCAAAAAAGAATGAGAGTCTTCCGCCAAATCTATCGACGTCCAAGCCTTTTTTTCTGGCCGCAGAAACATAAGCAATGGCGTTGGCAAATGTAAATGCCAGCTCCTGCACCGCATTTGACCCGGCCTCGCGAATGTGATAGCCGCTGATTGAAATAGTGTTCCAACGAGGAAGTTTTTTGTCACAGTACTCAAAAATGTCGGTCACTAAACGCAAAGACGTTTCTGGCGGATAGATATACGTCGCCCGGGCAATGTACTCCTTTAAAATATCATTTTGTGTTGTGCCGCCGATTTTTTTTAAATCTGCGCCCTGTTTTTTAGCGACCGCGATATAAAGCGCAAGGAGAATTGCAGCGGTGGCATTAATGGTCATGGAGGTAGTGATTTTCTCCAAGGGAATACTGTCAAACAAAAGCGTCATATCTTCGAGGGTGTCAATTGCCACGCCTGCTTTGCCAACTTCCCCTTCGGCCATCGGGTGACTGGAGTCGTAACCCATCTGCGTCGGCAGGTCAAAGGCAGTGGAGAGTCCAGTTTGGCCTCGGTCAAGAAGGTAATGATAACGCTCATTCGTTTCTTCGGCGGTGGCGTATCCGCTGTATTGCCGCATGGTCCAGAAGCGGCCGCGGTACATGCTTGGGTAGATACCGCGCGTGAAAGGATACTCGCCTGCATCTCCCAGGCCGGAAAATTTGTCCGCATCGTCAGATCGGTCATAAATTCGCTTGACTTCAATGTCTGACTCAGTTTTAAAAGATGGCTTTCGTTGCATTGATTTAAATGTTTATCTGTCTTTTTTTATTCTGGAGGAATAAAACCTGGAAAATAATTTTGTTATTTTCCAAATGTATGAGCGTTCATTCCTGTATATTTGGTTCATGTCAGTGCTTTTTCAATCCGTGTTTCTAAGTTATGTGAATTCTTTTGGACTAATCTTGGCGTATTTTTCACGTGGATGAAAACTCCGATGCACTTCTTTTAAATATTCGCGGTCCAAATGTGTGTAAATTTGCGTCGTGGAAATATCAGCGTGTCCAAGCATTTCCTGGACAGCCCGAAGGTCTGCACCGCCTTCAATGAGATGGGTCGCAAAGGAGTGCCGGAATGTATGTGGAGAAACTTCTTTCCTGATTCCTGAAGCAACCCAATACCCCCTTAGAATTTTCCAGAAACCCATCCGGGTTAAAGGTCCGCCGCGCCAATTTAAGAATACGAAATTACGACTCTTTCCGCCTCTGGCGATTGACGGTCTAACATTTTTTAGGTACTGATTGGTGTGATAAATTGCCTGTTCTCCGATTGGTATAATTCGTTCCTTTCTTCCTTTGCCAATGATTCGGATAAATCCATCCGGAAAAAATAAATCGGATAATTGAACCGATATAAGCTCAGAGACCCGAAGTCCTGCTGCATATAGGAATTCCAGCATAGCCTTATCTCGCCTCCCTATGGGGTTATTGCAGTCTGGCTGCTGAAGAATTTTATCGACTTCCATTTGGTTCAGGGTTTTTGGCAAGATTTTGGCTCGTTTGGGGAAACTAATGTTAACTGTAGGATCGTTTTTGAAATAACCCTCACTGATTAAAAACCGGTGGAACATTTTTATGGACGAGAGATTTCTTGAGTTGCTGGCAGGAGCAAAGCCCATTTCATTTAATGAGTAAATTAAAGCAAGGACATCGGATGGACGAACTGTTGAAAAATCATTCAACCCCTTATTTTTGAGAAAATTTATATAACGAATCAAATCATTTTGGTAGGATAAAATTGTATTGATTGCGGCGTTCTTTTCTATGCGAAGAAAATTGAGAAACTCATGTAAGTAGTCTTCCATTTTGTGTTATTATTCTGCGCCGGATAAAAGTCCTTCTGTAAGCGACAGTGCAATTCCCGAAAGCATAACCTCAGGGCCTAATTTTGTGAAGTCCCCGGATAATAGACTGGAATCAACATTTGCGTAAAGTGAACATCCCGCCTCCTTCTCAATGATGAGTCCGGAAAGCTGCCCATGGTGTTCACCGATAAATGTTACTTCTCCAAGCAGATCACTTACGACATAGCCCGTGCAAAAGTGAAGCTGCAAATGCGCACTTTGTGTATACACACTGATTAAGTTGCCTTTCTTGTTGCCAATTGGAATGTTGGGGTAAATTTCGAGTGAAATTTTTCGCCCGTCCTCTTTGTTTTCGACAATAAAGCGATAGTTGTTTCCCCAAAGTTTCGCTTTAACGCCTAGAGCATTTGCAATTTTATCAATATCTTTTCTTGTTATTTTCACAATGCATGCTCCCAAAAGTAATGGTCGTAATAAGCAAAACCCCGAGTCATTTGCCGGGGTTTTGAATTCTCAGTTCCATGCGATGGTTTTAAAAAAAACTTTATGACGGTTTAACCACTTTAGTTGCTTGAAGCCCTTTCTCACCTGTTATGCACTCAAATTCGACCTGTATTCCCTCTTGTAATGTTTTGTAGCCGTCCATTTCTATGACCGAAAAGTGTACGAAAACATCCTCACCACCATCCTGTTCAATAAAACCATAACCCTTGTGATCATTAAACCATTTAACCGTGCCTAATGCCATGG
>SMXC01000053.1 GCA_004356825.1 Caldithrix sp. | reverse complement strand
TTGCTCCCGTTCAAATCGTTCAATAGCAAGTTGAATGAGTTTGTCGATAAGTTCGGAGTAAGGAATACCGCTGACTTCCCAGAGTTTCGGGTACATACTGATTTTGGTAAAGCCCGGGATTGTGTTGATTTCGTTCAGGAGGACTTTATTTTCTTGAGTCAAAAAGATGTCTACACGTGCCATCCCTTCACAACAGAGCGCCTGGAAAGCCTTAATCGACAACTCTTGAATCTGCTTGACCAACTCCTCGGGGAGTTTGGCTGGAATCTCTAAAAGCGCGCCCTGTGCATCGATGTACTTCGCTTCATAAGAGTAGAATTCGTGCTGGGGTATGATTTCTCCCGGCACGGAGGCAATTGGCTCTTCATTCCCCAAAACCGAGCATTCGATTTCCCTGCCGCCGATAAATTCCTCGATCAAGATTTTAGTGTCATATTTGAAGGCGTCTTTAACCGCTTCTTCGAGCTCAGTCTGCGTCTGCACCTTGTGAATTCCCACCGATGAACCCAGGTTTGCCGGTTTAACAAAAAGCGGCAGCCCGAGCTGCTGTTCAATTTTCGCAAAATTGGCGGTTTCAATAGAGACGCGGTCGAAGACGAGAAATTTGCCGATGGCAATGCCGGCATCACGAAGCAGCCGCTTCATCACGTCTTTGTCCATAGCGACCGAGGAGCCCAGAACCCCGGCGCCGACGAAGGGTACATTCGCCAGCTTGAGCAGACCCTGAACGGTGCCGTCTTCGCCAAACGTGCCATGAAGAATCGGGAACACGACATCGATGGTGCCAAAAGAGGCGTGGTCGGTCACGCTGACGATTTCCCGTTGGCCACTTTTTCCGGTAACCAGCGCGACGTTTTTATTGCTTTTATTGAGTGAGATAAGTTTTGGGTTTTCTGAATTTAGGAGGAAGTGTGATTCGTCGTTTAAGTACCAGCGGCCCTGTTTGTCAATGCCGATGAGCACGACTTCGTACTTCTCTTTGTCGATGGCTTCAACGACGTTTTTTGCAGATTGTAGAGAGACTTCGTGCTCTGCAGATTTGCCGCCGAAGAGAATGCCGACACGGATTTTTTTGCTCATGGATTTAATTGCTTCACTTTATATTATTACTAAAAATTCAATAGCTAATCTGAATAATTCGCAAACCACAAAAGTCGTCATTCCCGCGAAGGCGGGAATCCATTACAAAGGAACAACTTAGTGCAGGTCATGGCTGCCCGACTACTCGGGAATGACAATATTGAAGTTTCTTACCTGAAATGGAAATTTATGAATTAACCAGGCTAAGATATATTAATCGCCCCGCCATTCAAGTGCCTTTTTTTGAAGTTCAAGCGAGGTGAATTTATTTTTATATTCTTTTAAGGCCCCAGCCCAGTTTTGGTCCAATGTCTTACTCTTTTTTCGAGCTGACTTTTCAATCTCTTGTTCTTTCATAAAATCTCACAAAACTACCCTCTGAAAATAACCGTCTCCCGCAAAAAGATTCGTGAAGACAGGAACAAACTGAGTCCTGCTAAAACGGCCAGCGAAGCATAAACCTCGATCAAAAGCCAAAAATCAATCGTGCCGGCGACAATTTCTTTGGTTGCTAATGAAACATTTAGAATTGGAATCAGGGCGGTTTTTGGATCCAAAGTAACTCCCGGAATCAGACCAATTAAAACCGGCAGAATAATTACGAAATTAAATGGCGTTATGATACTCTGGGCCTCTTTGAAAGATTTTGCAAACATAGATAAGGAGAGTAATACCCCAGCAAAAAACATGGTTAGCGGCAACAAAAGTGAAAGAAGCAAAATAATGGATTTAATCTCAAAGATACCTGAAATTACGTCGATAATTTCAGGAGGAATTTCGCCGAATTGTAGAACGACAAGATAGAGTCCGACTAATGAAACAAGAGCTGAGCTGATTCCGGTCAGAACAACCACGCCAAACTTTCCGAGCAAAATCACAAAACGACTGACTGGCGCTGTGAGAAGTGTTTCGATTGTCCCTCTCTCTTTTTCCCCTGCCGCCAGATCAATTGCGGGATACATGCTGCCCATAAAACAAAAAATGACAAAAATATAAGGCAGAATAGCCCCAATTGCTTTGCCAATCCTCTCTTTTTTTGAAGTAATATCAACTTCAACCAGTTTTACCGCTGTGCTAATGGCTTTATCCAAATCAAGTTTCTCAAATCGTGCCGACAATAAAGAATCTTCAAACTTATCTACCAAATCTTTCATCCGGTCCTTTTCGATATTGTCGCCTTCGCTGGATTTAAAATAAAATTTAATTCTGCCTGCCCGGAGATTTTCGACGCGTTTATCAAAAGTTTTGGAAAAAACAAAGACGCCATCGAGACTGTCGTTTTGAACAAAAGAACGAACACTGTCCTCGGGCACATTTTCAATAAGCTTGAATTTTTCCTTTTGAATAATGATTTCAATTAACTTTTGTGTTTCGCTGTCGTTGCTGATGACCGCAACTTGCAGGGTCTTTTCTTTGGCTTTTTTCACCATGGATTTTTGGATGGTTGTCCAAATTCCAAAAATTACCGGGAAAAGCGCGAGCGGAATAATGATCATGGCGATAATCGTGCGTCGGTCTCTGAGTGTGTCGATCAGTTCCTTTTTGAAGATGGTTAAAAAAGCATTCATGTTAAGCCTCCTCCACTAGTTTGATAAATTCATCTTCCAGCGAGTTCGTTTTCATTTGATCGACAAAATCCTTGTAACTGCCGTTGTAGCACAGCTTGCCTTTGTGAATGATTGCCAGATCATCGCTGAGGAGGCTGACTTCTCCCATGATGTGGGTTGAAAAAATAACCGTTTTCCCTTGCTCACGAAAATCCCGAATAAGCTGAATAATGCTGCGTGCGCTGATGACGTCCAAACCAGCGGTTGGCTCATCAAACACGATCACTTCCGGATCGTGGATGATGGTTCGGGTGATGGAGACTTTCTGTTTCATTCCGGTTGAGAGTTTGCCGATTCGCCGCTTGGCAAAGCCATGCATATCGAGACGAGTATAAATTTCATCCAGGCGTTTTTCAAAAACCTTTTTATCCATACCATGTAAATCAGCATAGTACTTGACCAGTTCATTGGGCGTTAACCGGTCATAGAGCCCGGTTGAGCCGGTAAGAAACCCCAACCGCCGCCGGACTTCTTGCGGATCTTCCTGCACATCAAAACCACAGATTTTGACGCTGCCGGAAGTGGGCTTTAACATGGTTGCGAGTATGCGCAACGCGGTGGTTTTTCCGGCTCCGTTGGGGCCCAAAAGAGAAAACACCCGCCCCGGCTTGCTGGTAAAAGTTATTCCTGCCACCGCTTCGACTGTGCCGTTTTTTGAGGCCCTGCCCAGTTCCTTCTTTTGCTGCCGGGTGAGCTTAAATTGTTTTCTTAAATCGTTTACTTCAATCATTGATTGTTCTCCCTCGTTACACCGATTTGATTTTTCTCTAAAAGTATCGAAAGATACAAATTGCGACACTTTATGTCAATTCTTTTACACCTGGAATAAAGTTGTATTCAGAGCTAAAGAAGCGTTTGGCCATTAGCTTTTGGCCTACGGCTTTTTATTCGTAAGAATTTAGATCGTGAATATCATTTCACCCGTAATAACCTTTTTAACGAATTGACTTTCAGTTAAAAGCTAATTGCCAAAAACCAAACGCCAGACGCTCAATTTAGGGCAGAGAGTAAATGGAGAGAGCAATTACATGGAACCGCCCAATTCCTGGCATTCATAAAAGTCTTGCTTTTTTAATGAATGTTTGTTTTTTTGACTAATAGTCATTGCAAAAACTCACATCTCCTCAGCACCTGATCTAACCTTAAACCGAGGATAATATGGCAAAGGATAAACTTTCATTTTTTGATACGATTCTGGCCTTTTTTGACAAAGCCGCTGCTTTTACTTCCCACCCAAAAGGCTTACTCGATCAGATAAAATACACCAACAGTATTTATAAATTCAAATTCCCGCTTAAAAACGACGATGGCACTTACGAAATTATAGAGGCCTTTCGGGTTGAGCACAGTCATCACAAGTCGCCGGTTAAGGGTGGCCTTCGTTACAGTGAGATGGTCAACGAAGATGAAGTTAAAGCCCTGGCCGCGCTGATGACTTATAAATGTGCTTTGGTTGATGTCCCGTTTGGCGGGGCGAAAGGCGGGATTAAAATCGAGCCGCGGAATTACTCCCCAGCGCAACTTGAGCGAATTACCCGGCGCTACACAGCAGAATTAGTAAAGAAGAATTTTATCGGCCCTGGAATTGACGTCCCGGCTCCGGATTATGGCACAAGTGCACGCGAGATGGCCTGGATTGTGGATACTTACTCGGCCCTAAATCCGGGACAAATTGATGCAGCGGCCTGTGTGACCGGCAAGCCGATCGAACAGGGCGGCATTCGCGGCCGTGTGGAAGCGACCGGCAACGGCGTCTTTTATGGCTTAAGACATGCCTTAACTTATGCCGATGACATGAAGCGGCTGGGCCTTACAACCGGTATCAAAGATAAAAAGATTGTCATTCAGGGCATGGGGAATGTTGGCTATCATGTCGCGAAGTTCTTTCAAAAAGCCGGGGCAGTCATTACGGCGATTGCTGAATACGACGGCGCCATTTGCAATCCCAACGGTCTGGATGTCGATGAGGTGCAAAAACATCGCAGTGAAAGCGGCTCTATTTTAAATTTTCCCGGCGCTGCAAATTTTGAAGAAAGTAAGCAAGCGCTTGAATACAAATGTGACATTCTGGTCCCTGCAGCTTTAGAGCGACAAATAACCGAGCACAATGCTCCCAATATTAAAGCGAAGATTGTCGCTGAAGCCGCTAATGGCCCCACCACTGCCAGAGCGGCTGAGATTCTCAAGGAAAGGGGCGTGATGATTATCCCTGATATGTATCTCAATGCGGGTGGCGTGACCGTGTCTTACTTCGAGTGGTTAAAGAATTTGAGTCATGTCCGTTTCGGCCGGATAAGCAAACGCTTCGAGGAATCTTCCAACAAGGCAATCCTGGAAAAGGTCGAACAGCTAACCGGGAAAAATCTGACAGCTGAGGAAAAGAGAGCCATCAGCCATGGCGCCGATGAAGTGGATTTGGTGAATTCCGGCCTTGAAGAGACGATGATCAATGCTTATGATTCCATTCGCGAAATTTACATGACCACAGATGGTGTTCCTACGCTGCGGGTCGCGGCGTTTATAAACGCGATTAATAAAATAGCAGTGTCTTATTTGCAGTTAGGAATTTTTCCATAATTTGTCGGTTTCTTTTAAGCAGATAAAAAGGAGATTTGTCGCTTTTCTTCTGATTGGCAAGGGCTCGGCGGGTGGATGAATGAAAATCACCGGATTCAAGGTGAATTGCCCGGGCCACGGTGAGTCGAATGAACAACTGATTTCAGCCGCTTTGGAGACCGGCGCTTTGGGCGCGAAGCTTGAGGGAGCCGGAGAGGGAGGAACGATTGTCGTTCTCTTTCCAGGTGAAGACAGCGCCGATCTTGAAGAGGTTTTGCAAACCGCTGGAGCTTCGGCGATTTTTAGACCGAGGATCGCCGCCGGTGCAACCCTGAATTAAACCCTCCTTCGTTTTCCGTTTCAATGATTACTGTGGATTTCAACCTTTTACTCCACATTTAACTCTCCTAAAAAAAGTCTGAATAAAAAACTCCTATGGGTGTGTCTTATTTTACAATGTTTTTTTTAAAGTAATGTGTATAGAAAGGAAACCCGGGAGATGAATCCTAAGTTAACTAATTACATTTTTCTTTATAAAATTCAAAATTTCCATAACTTTTTTTCGGTTACGACTGTCTAATTAATAGATGGATTTCAATCCGCTGTAACCAAACTTAGAAAACTTAAACGAGTGACCAAGACAGATTATAACTTCAGCGAAGAGAGGATATTCTTAACATCATTTCGTTCCTCTGAGGCCCTGAAAGATGAGATTGGCCAGAGGATTTCGAAGCGCAGAAGTAAGGATTGGGATTTCGTGCAGCTAAACAGCGAGGGTGCGTTTCTATCTTTAACTTTTAAGCAGAAAATCAGTTGTAATTAATCTGTCGTAACTAGCTGTTGCTTGTTGGCTTTTAGCTGTTGGCCTTGAGTTTGCTGACAAGGTTATTTTATCATCTTTTGTTTGTAGCCGAAGTGGCCGCACTTCGGGTTCGCCAGGTCGAAAACTCTGCCTCATTCTGCTACTTTAACACTCTTAAACAGAATCTTTGAAAGGTTCTGCTCCTAAACTTTTCAGTTTGCAGGTTTCAATTCTGAGCTTTAGATGTGAACTCAATCGTTTCAAAAGGCTCTAGCAGAATTTCGATCCGCCGGTTAATTTGCCTGCCCATAGGCGAATTATTGTTGCTCTCCAACCTGACTTGATCGGACTCCACTTTTAGAATGAAGGGACTGAGATTAATCTCCGTCACGCCTGCCGCAATTTGCTCACGCACATATTGATATTCTTGGGCGCTTCTTTTTCTTAGCACTTCAAGAAAATTCAGTTTGCCAATTTCAATGCTAAAAGGTTCGTGTTCTCCTTCACCCCGAATTTCAATCTCATAAAATGTTTCACCATTATTCAGACTGATTGAATGATGAAGCCGTTTTTTGAATTTCTCATAGAATTTGGCTGCGCGCTTTTTCGAAAGATACTCGTTATAAGGTGACTCACCAATCGCACAAGCATGACCAATGAAATGAACTTTTTGAATTCGATTTAAATTGAGCTGAGCCTTTACTTTTTCAAGAATGTTAGACCAATCCGGATTTAGGTTCGGGTTGTCTTCACGAAATTCAGCCATGCCCAAAATAATTTTTTCAGGTAGTTTATTTTCTGTGTGGAGTGATAAATGTACATTCTGTTTTGGCGTTGAGAAACTTCGTCCCAGGGAATCTTTCACAATTATTTTGTAGCCTGCTTCCTGGCTTACCCAGTCACTTCTTTGATTGCTGAAATGGCGCCAGTGGAACGTCTCCTTGCGCTCAAGGATCTCTATGATATTAATTGTATCCGTTCGCATGGATTGCAACGAACTAAAATAAAGAACCCCACTCACTGCCGGTACAGAATATTCAACGTTTGCTGCAAAAGGCACTGTCAGGAAAGTTTTTGATTTGGGCAAAGTAATCGGGACCGAATGAAACAATTCCAGAAACTCCTGACGGTTTTGCTGTTCATTTACAAAGATTCGGACGTACCTGCGTTCTTCCTGAACCCAGGGGGTATCGAGTTGAGGATTCGGGTTTTTGAAAATGACTTGAATATTTTCAGGAGTTCGAATGAGTCGTTTATTTAAGCCAAGATCTACTAAGTAGTCTTTAACGGCTTGTACCCGTTTAAGCGCCAAACCTTTGGATTCACCATTCGTAAAATCCGCAGAACCTTGAAGAATTAAAATAACGTCCGTACGCTTCACAAGCCGTGTTGCTAAAGTTTCTAAAGGAGAATAAAACAGAGAAGAGTGACTATTTGAAACCTCGGAGCTATTGTGATCAAAATAGACCTTTGGAATAAACGGCAATTCATATTCATAGACCGTGTCGACTTGTGCCACAACGCTTTGTTTCGTTTTGAATGCGCCCTTTGGGATTGTGTAAAAAGCCTTTGCCTGTAAATTGTTGGACTCATTCTCTTCCTGAATTAGATTTCCTCGATCAAAGATGGCAGTAATTAAATGCTTGCCAGGTAAATTCGTGTTCCATTTGATTTTGAATGTTGTATCCGCTCCTGCCCGCAGTTCTTTGATTGTCATCGCTGCCAAAGGCCGGTTTGGTTCGTCTGAGCGTTTTTGACCCATAACGCTATTTGTTGCAGACGTGAGCAGCGAATCGTAAACGATTAATGAGAATTTTTTGGCGCTGGCTAACCCGGCGTTTGATACTTCTATTTTCAATTCGCCCTGATAATCATCTTCAGTAATTAGGGAATGAGGATCAAAAGAAAGGCCGGTGATTTGAAGATCCGGAAGGATGCGAAAATGGCTGATTCGCTCGCCGTTTTTCTCTGCGAACCGAATATGCCGATCTTCGTCATAGGCTAGAACCGACCAAAAATAATCACCGGCAGGAAATTGCTCAAATAAAAAGCTGACTTGATCCTGGTCGCGGGCAATTTGAAAACCGGAATCTTCAGCGAAATAAAAGTTCGAGCGATTTTTTTCAATCCATTCAAATAAATCTTGATCGCCCTTCTCTAATTTATCGATTAATTGATTCAGGTAGATACTTTGGGCCTTACTATCAGATTCCTCAACCATGAGGAGATAGTTAATAGTGTCATACAAATCCGGATCGTGAGTCTTATTCCAGGTCAATTGAACATTGCCAGGCTTGAGATCGGTGCCGAGAATTGGATCGACGAACTCGAATTTCTCCGGACCCACGGGATAATGGGATACGCCGGCGCGGTAGGTGACCGGGAAGAAAATATTTTTTTCCTGGCCTGCCAGGTCAATGCGCAAACCATTGTTTCGACCGAAGATCTGCTGTTTAGCGGTTTTTGTTAAAAAGAAACGATCATCAAAGCGTAGGCTCATACCGAATGAAAATTGGCTTAAGTTGTTGCTGCCGAAATCATAGCCGCCCCGAAGTCCGATTACATTGAACAAAAAAGCTTCAGCTCCAAAACTGATGCTTCCGCCCTCATCCCGAATATTTTTATAATCTGCGCTAAACTGCATTTGCAGACCCGTGTGCGTTCCCATGTTCAAGGCAGCTCCGGCCCGCAGACTGCGCGGCAGGGGCGTATCTTCAGCAATAAACTGCAGGCCTTGCCCTAATTGAGTCAGCGCCACCCCGACTGATACAATGCCGTATTCAAAGGGTCCTTTTTTGAAAGTAAATCGATTTGAGCGGTACAACAGACCAAAATCTAAAATCAACGAACTTGCAGCGACGTTTGCTAAATTACTGCGGAAGTATTTGACGTTTGCACCAAAAGATAAATTCTTGGATAGAAAGTTGAGGGGATTCCCAAAGCTTGCAGTCATCAAAAGGTCACTTGCGGAGGCTGAGGGCTGAGCTCCTTTGGTGCTGTCGAATTCGCGAATACCCTGGTACTGAATTCCCAACGCAAACTTGGTGTGCTTGCTCCATGGAGTTCTCAGTTGTTGGCCATAACTGAATGAAAGATTGTACGAATCCGCTATCCATTCCGTGTAGGCCGCCGACCATTGCCACGGACGTAAAAAGCCGGTGGCGCCAGGATTGGCATATAAAGCATGGAGCTCATCAATTACACCGGTTAAACTTCCCGCCATGCCCTGGTGTCTGGCACCGGGCAAAACCTTGAGAAAAGCGCCGCCGGACCTGACCTGGTCAAAAGCAGGTGTTGCTGCCAACCCAACAAGAGCGATAGAAAACAGCCACGTTGGGATGACTTTAGAGGCTTTCTTTTCAAGAAAAACGATCATCTTGCTATTATCACTTTTTTCCAACAAATCAGGTTATCTGAAAGCAGCGTTATAATGTAGACGCCGCTGCCGACTTTGCGGCCGGATTCAGTCAACCCAAACCATTCAAAGCGGTTGAGACCTTCATTGAATCTGTTTTCGGCTAATTTCATAACGTGCGCGCCTCCCATATCGTAGACATCCAATTGGACTTTACGACTTGTATTCAACTCGAATGTGATACCCAGGGGAGCACCGGATTGCGGTTCGTAGACATTGAAATCCAAAGTTAAAAGTTCGCAACTTTCGGAGAATATTGTGGGCGGAATGATAAACACGGTTTCGGTTGCTGTGGAAATGTTGTTATCTAACTTCAAAGGATCTTCATTGTCCGCCTGAACAATGACAGTGTTAGTTAGTTCGGTTAATTCTTCGCCTACATTTATTGACAGAGTTGCTTCAAAGGTGAAGGTTGTGTCTCTAAATGGCTGCAGATTTCC
>SMXC01000052.1 GCA_004356825.1 Caldithrix sp. | reverse complement strand
TCTGTCCCAAGGGTGTAGCAGCCAGCTGAAACTCGACAGTCGCTGGTCTCCGCAACAAATTAACATAGATGGTGACGAGTCAGACTGGCAGGGAGCTCTAACTTATGTGGACGGTAAGAATGTCTCAATTGGAATGAAGAACGACGGCGAGTTTTTGTATCTTTGCCTGGTTTCAACGGATCGTATGCTGCAGAGACAAATGATGATGCGGGGATTTACAGCCTGGTTCGATCCGGACGGGGGGCAGAAAAAAACATTTGGCATTCGCTTTCCGATCGGCATGATGGACTCCGGCATGATGTTTTCAGGCCGCGGCCGGGACGGCGATCCTGAAAGCATGCGAGAAAATTTCAGCCGCTCTCTTGCAGAATTAGAGCTTATCTGGCCGGAAGAGAAGAGACGAACCCGTCTTCCCGCAGCAAATGCCCAGGGAATTGCAGCCGCGATTGGCGACCCGATGGACAAGCTGGTCTACGAGATCAAAGTACCTCTGCAGAAAGGCGAAGACTTTCCCAATGCAATCGGCATCAGCGACGGCAAACGTCTCGGAATGGGTCTGGAGATTGAAGAGATTGACCGCGAGGCCATGCGAGAAAGAATGGGCCGGGGTGGTTCTGGCGGCGGAAGACGTGGAGGCCACGGCGGATTCGGTGGCGGCGGCCGTGGACGTGGTGGAGCCGGGCAGCGGCAACAGATGCCGCAACCATTCAAGCTATGGTTTTCATTCCAGCTTGGCAGAGAGGGGGAATCCATTTCAGGAGAAATTTTAGATATGGAAAGAAATACGACTTCGGCGAGCGATATACCGAAATCAGAACGCCCTGGCCGATGGGCAACCGACGACGGTGCGCCGAATGTGGGGGAAATAGCGCCAACATTCATTCTAAAGTCCCTGGACGGCGAGTCTGAAACCGACCTGGAGAGTTTTCGCGGGCAAAAGCCGGTCGTGCTGTTCTTCGGCAGCTATACCTGACCGCCCTTCCGGCGCCAGTTAGGCGAAATGGAAAAAATGTATCAGGAATACAAAGATATCGCTGAGTTTCGTATTGTTTACATCAGCGAGGCGCACGCCATCGACGACCCCAGGCCAAACCCATTTGCCGAATTAAAGGGAATATACGAACACAAAGACTATGGCGAGCGTTGTTCCACTGCTGAAATGATGATGCAGGAGGAAAACATTACCATCCCCTGCATCATCGATGATATGGATAATAATGTTAGTGTTACCTACAATGCATTACCGGATCGGCTGTATGTGGTTCGGAAAAATGGTAGGTTGGCTATCGCCGGAGAAAGAGGCCCCAGGGGCTTACGTCCGGCGCTTGATGAAACATGGGTGTGGTTAGCAGAGCATAGAGAAAGTAGCAAGAGTTTCAGGGAAAATTAGATGCTGAGGAAGCAAATACCTACTTCCTCGCCACTTTCTTCACATTGTCATCCGGGTTGCGGTCGATGAGTTTGTTGTCGAAGGGTATAAAACATTCAATTTAAATAGTTGAAGAATCGGTGATTCTCAATGATGTCCAATCCTGTAATGTATTTGTAGAGTTCATCATTCCATCAGAACGAATCAGGGAAATTCTATCCGGGACTGCAAATACGAATTGTAAATATATTTGGGTGAATGTGTTCGCCATAACGTTCCTTCTATTTCCTATTTCGGGCTGTCCAAAAAGCATAGCGCGAAGGCGTCTCGCCGAGCGTCTTGCTACGACTCCGTGCCTGACAATCCTCGGCGGGACGCCTTCGGACTGGGATTACTTGGGCTTTTTGGACAGCCCCTTGGGTTGGTAGGGGTTGCATCGTTGCTATAAATATGAGGTCCCTAACGGGACTTTGAGTCTTCCGTGTCCCATAAATTCTTCACCTACTCTACCCGCCGGTTCAGGGCGCGATGTTCTTCTATGTGGCTGGCCGCTATCGATTTCTCCTCGCTATAGGTTCTATGAAATTTTCAAGATAATCAGCCCTGATTTTATTAAGGTGAATAAAGAAAGATAGAGAAATGGACATAAATGTCAGACGAAATCCTCGTTTTGTAACTCCGAGAAGAATTTGGACGGAACTAAATAAAGTAATTAAAAAAGGCTGTCCAAAAGGCCGAAAAACGTCTTTGCGAGGAGCGAAGCGACGAAGCAATCCGCTGATTTTAGGCACAATACTAGCAGATGCTTCGCTTCGCTCGCGACGACAAGTACTTTTTGGGCAGCCTCTTTTAAGAAGTGGGCTTAACGGGAACGCTACTTCCGCGCCACTTTTTTCACATTATCATCCGGGTTGCGGTCGATGAGCTTGTTGTACGGATCGATGCCGGCCTCGACCGGCTTTTTATCAACGATGACTTCAATGTGGACTTCGTTCCCGGTCAGTTTGTGCTTTTGCATGTAGAGTTCCTCGCCGTCTTCGCCAAGCACACCAATCTCAATCCAGTCCGCTATTGCGACTTCGGTTTCACGGCCCAAACTGTCGGCGCGCATTTTTCTGGTTTTGAGATTGAGTTCGACTCTGTATTTGCCGTCTGCAATTTCGCTGTAAACTATCTCCTCGGCGCGGTTGTCGTACAGGGTAATCGTTTCGAACCAGTCCTCAATGATGTAGTTCAGCGAATCGGGCACAACCTCGCGGATGTAACTTAAAAACTCCAGCGAAGTTGTAAACGGCGCTTCCTGGTACGCCACATCTGCAATATATTTTCGCAGCGCGCCATTGAGTTTTTCTTCCCCGATGTAGTCGCGCAAAGCGTACATGACCAGGCTGCCTTTGCGGTAATGGATGTACCCCTGATTTTCATTATAAATCAACGGCAATTCCCGAAATTGCTCTGAACTCCGGCCTTTTAGATATCTGTCAAGCTCATATTTGAGGAACCTTCTCATCTTCTCCCGGCCGTATTCTTTTTCCATAACCATGAGAGCGGAGTACTGTGACAGGGTCTCGGACATCACGGTGGCGCCCTGCACATTGCCGCCGATGACCTGATGCGCCCACCACTGGTGCGCCACTTCATGTGCGGTCACGTAAAAGACATAATCCAGGTCTTCCTCATCCTTTAAGTTGGCGATGAATCCGATAGCTTCTGAGTACGGAATCGTGTTCGGGAAAGACTGTGCAAAAGCGGCGTAGCGCGGGAATTCTATAATCCGTATTTGCTTGTGCTGATACGGGCTGAAATTCTCGGAAAAATATGTGATCGATTTCTTGATCGATTTGATCATTTTGTCCAGATTGTAGGCATGCGGTTTGTGGTAGTAAATTTCAATATCGAGGCCATTCCATCTCTCCCGCTTGACTTCATATTCTGCCGACAGGTAGGAATAAAAATGCAGGATTGGAATGTCCATTTTGTAATGGAAATACCGGCGGCCGTTCTCCTGCCATTCCCGCTGCAGATAGCCGGGTGAAATCGCAATTTGCGACCGTGAAGTACTGACGATGGTTTCGAAATTCACCCAGTCGGCATCGCCGCCCAGATAGGTATTTTGCAGAGCGGCCGTGTCCGTAATCGGATTCATCCGTCTTTTGGGCGGAAGTTTGTGCTTGCGCCGGTCGTTGGGCGTAGAGATTTCAAAATCATCCGCATAGCCGATGTGCGGGAAGTACTGGGAGTTATTAATAAAACTGCCGTTGAAAACGATGTCCCGGTTGGAGCCATCGTTCAGAAAGCCGATGGTTTTATATGAAAAATCAAAAGTGAGTTCCAGGGAATCGCCGGGCTGCATCGGCGTTTGCAGTTTGTAAATATAGTAACTCAGTGAAGTGTCCGCCAGTACTTGATCACTTTCTCCGAGTTTAAAGTTGTTAATGATTTGCTTGACGTTGTTGGGATAATTTTTGCGGACATGCACCGAGTCAATGGCTGAGTTGGTTTTATTAACCAGGATATATCGGCCGCGAATATCAAAATCGCGCTGTTCGGGATAAAAATCGACTTCGGTGTTTACATCGACAATGCGCGGCTGCGGGATGCCTTCATATTTTTTATACTTTTTCTCGTAATCAACCTGGGCTTCTTCAGTGTCGTCATCGGTGCGGTAGTCGTTTAAAACATTGGTATTATAGAAAATAAAACCGCCGGTCAAAAAGAAAGCCGCGACCGCCAAAACCAGGGCAAATTGATTGGCCCGGCTTCGGCGCCGTTTCGCCTCCTGAAGTCTCGGTTTGAAACCTGAGTCTGTTCCGCGCACCCAAAAAAGCAGTCCCATAATCGATAAGATCATTGCAAAAAAGAACCAGTAAGTATTAAACCAAAAAAGCGGGGTGACAAAATGGCCAAAGCCGTTCATATCCGAGTAGGGTGAGGAAGGCGCCCCGGCAAAAATATAAAGATAGTGATCAAAGCCAAGAGCGCCAAAGGCGATATAAAACACGATGTAGAATGAAATAACCATGCCGTGCCCGAGATGCTTGTTGTTGACAAGGACATGAATAAACATGATCAAAAAGGCGAGCAGACAGGTGTTGAGCGCGATATTGATAAACAGCGCCTTGAAATACAAACCAAACTCGATAGCAAAAAACCCGTGGGAAAACTGCAGAATGACGCCCATGATCATCGCTAAAACCTGCATGAAGTAGATGACGCCAATCAAGGACAGCAGCTTTGAGGCGAACGGCACCCAATCCGGCACCGGCAGCGCATCGAAATATTCATTCACGCCCATCTTCCGGGAACGCCAGATAAGCTCCCCGCCATAGATGGTCAGGATGATGACTAAAAAAACGGAATAGCCTCCTTGTATTGCTTGAACCATGCGGCGGGTGACCATGTGAACGTCGGTGCCGAAGATGCGCTCCGTTCCGACGACATTGCCGAAGATGTTAAAGAGTCCGAAAAGAGCAATAATGATAAACGGCACGGTTTTGACAATCCCCAAAAACTCCTGGGAGGTATTTTTCATGAACTGTTTTAAATAAGCCGACCGGGAAAAATTCTTTGATACAACCGGCAGCTCGGCGCCGGTGGGCTTGAATACCGCGACATCTCCATCGGCCTGGGGCTCCTTTTTCTTTTTGCCAAATCGCTTGACAGGCTCGGTAAACTTGAATCGCCACACGGTCAAAGCCAGAGACAGCAGCGCGACGCCGGTCCACAAAAAGCGGTTAAGCAAAAGCGCGTTGTCAAGGGGCAACACCAGGGTGTTTTTTTCAATGACCGTCCAGTACTGGGTCACATATCGGAATGTGGTGAACCCGAATGGGTCCAGAAGCGCCGCCAGTTCTTTGTTTTCGATATCGCCGAGCAGGTTGCCGGAGACGGCATAGAAAACGAAGAAGACCACAACCCCGACATAAGTCCACAAAATACTGCGTGTCATGGTTCCGAGGGCAAAGAAGAACGAACCGGAAATGATGATGCCCGGCACCACGAAAACAAGCCAGGTGAAAATGTAAGGCGAGATCATAAAGGGTCCGATCCGTTCCTGATCAATCCAGGGCATGAAGCTTCCGAGAACCAGGCCGGCCACCAGGCCCAGAAAACTGAATAGGGTCACCAGAAAGCCGCCGGTCAAGCGTCCTATCAGGTAATTGAATTTTGAGATTTGGGTGGTGAAGAAAGTCGGGTAGGTGTTTAAATCGAAGTCGCGGATGATGACAATTGACATAAGCGGTACGATGATAAAAATTCCCACGACCGTCATTACTGTCATGGACTGCATAATCACGAAAGGTGAGTTGACGTTCACGTTGCCGATGCCGCCGCCAATGGTCACCGTGTCGGTAGTGATTGATAGAAATGTCATGAGAAAAAACACGAAGAAAAAGGTGTACGCCATCAGTTTTTTCTTCAAGCGGAATTTTAGTTCGAATAGAATGATTTCTTTAAACATCTCTTGTCTCCATTTTAGACTGGATGAACAGGATTTACATGATAAAGCAAAAAAGGATTGGAATAATATATTTTTAGAATTATGAAAATCTTGTCAATCTTGTTTATCCCTGTCAAAAAGATTTCAACTCACACCATTGGAGGCACCGGTAAGCCGCGAAAAATACAAATCCTGCAAATCCACCTCGACCGATTTAAAAGAACTGTCCGGTTCGCTCTCTGAATATATATGGATAATAGTTTTGCCGGCGAAAAGCCGCGTGGA
>SMXC01000051.1 GCA_004356825.1 Caldithrix sp. | reverse complement strand
CTCCTGCTGTGCAGGGACAGGTCGGCATATTCATCTATTTCGCGCGTGAAGACGTTATCGATGGCATCTTCAAAAAGGCTGACTTCCTGCTCTTTCGGTTTTACAATAGACTGTCGATCGTTTTCTTCCGTAATAATGTCACGTTTGATATAATGTGTTTGAGAGCCGCAACTCATTATACTCAGAGCCAGCCAAAAAGCAATTGGCAGCAACTTTAAAGCACACAAATCGGTTGTCTTTTTCACTTTTTAAAACCTCCCTATTTCCGTGTTCAGGCCAAAGTTGAGGCGAATTTGTTCTTTAGACTTGGCAATTTCCAGGACTGCTATTAGACCGCCGTCTTGGCCTCTGAATCTCAGGCCGCCGCCAAAAGTGTATCTAAAATCATCAAAACTGAAATCCTCGAGCATATCAGAGAAGACCCTGCCTTCTTCAAAAAATCCATAGGCAATGGCCCAGGTATGAACTTGCCAGCGGTATTCGATACCTCCGAGCATTGCGTCCCGGTCGCGAAAGCGTACAGGTCTGTAGCCGCGCAAACCAAACTGACCCCCCAGCGCAGCTAGTCGATAAAAGGGAATTTGGCCGTTCTGAAAGCGATTGGTAATTTCAGCACGGAACCGCAAAGCCAGCACCCGTTTGTAAAACAAATTTGTATAGCGTCGAAGATCTAAGGTGAATTTTCTATATGCAAATGATTCACCGCCGATTTGATCCGAAAATTCGTAGGCGATAAATGTTTCGCCACCTTCGGTGGGATGTCCGGTTTCGTTCCTGGTATGGTGGTAAAACTTGATCTGAAAAGACCACATTTTGGCGCCGGTCAATCCCGGAATACCCTCCGGGAAAAACGTATCAACTGAATCCTGCAGCGTTGGTTTATTGGGGTCGCGTCCCTTTTTGATATCTGTGTTGCTATAGGAAATCCCCACGGCAATCCGATTGCGGCCAATCTTGGAAAGCAAGTCGAATTTGAAATTGCGCTCTTCGTACAGGTAATTGGTTTCCCGCTCTGCTACCGCGTTGTTGCCAATACCGAAGAAATCCTCGTCAGGCAACCGCGCGTAAAAGCCGGCAGCTTCAAGTCCAAATCGGGAAGAAAGCAGTTGGGAATCCCGCAAACCAGCGTAGAGGTTACGCCGGGTTCTAACCCCAAAGTAGGCAGAGCCCCGAAAGTCCATGCCTCGTTTAAATATATCATTCCGTCTAAAAGCAAACCCGCCTCCGGAACCGGGCGTAAAGCTCGGTCTCACTTTGGTTTTCTCATCCTCGCTTGTGAGCCAGTCGCTGACGCGAAGCAGAACTCCGTGATGATCTATAATCCGGGCGGCAAACCCCAGTCCTTTGAAAACGATTTTAAAGGGAAGTGTGACGATATCGCCGGGTAGTTCGCCCAAATTTTCGATAAAACTATCACCCTGATCCCGCTCTTCAATCGGCAACTGTCGCGACGGTATCTTCCTTTTTTCTTTTTGCTGGGCTAAGCAAGAATTGCCGAAATTCAGTACTGAGATTAAGGTGATCACAAAAACAAGGGTCGGCCCATTCATTCTTTTTTCAGACATATGATCCTCCCTCGAACTAATTCTAAAAAAAATGAGTCGTTTCCAATGCCCCCCATAATTGATATCAGTCAGTTTAGCCCGTGATGTCTGTTTGCTAAAAAAAAATCTCATCGATACGTTTCAGCCATCGTGCGGCGTTTTGTTTGGCTAAGTTGTTGGCGAGTCTCTGCTCAGGGAAAAGATCATCGGGCGCGGCCAGAATCTCTTCCAAGGTACTCCTGAAAATTTCTTTGTCCTGAGCCGGAGCTGCATAGAATTTTGCAAATAAAAATTTTGCCATAAGGTATTTTCCCTTGGTGATCTCTATGGCTCGCAAGATGTGTTCTCTGGCCTTCTCAGGATCGCCGCCAAGTGTCTTCGGGCGAATGCCAAAATATCCACCATAAAACAAGTGCGGGCCGCCAAAAAAATATTTTTCATCTAATGCCAGTACCCGCTGCATCATCATATTAACTACCGGCAGCTCAGCTATGCGCGCAGGGCTATCTTGCTGTAAGAGAATTAGGCTGCCCCAGGCGTAAGCGGTCCAGAACAGAGCCGGAACGTCTTTTTTGCGAAATTGCTGCAGTGCCAATGAAAGATCTTTTAAATCGGCCTCAAGCAGTTCCGGAAAATTTTTTTGTGATTTGGATAATAATCGCAAGCCGTAATTTTTTCCCCTGCCATAGAAGTCGACAGCCCGCTCGACCAACTTTTCTTTTTCTTCATATTGGTAATTATAGTCAGCAATTTCTATTTTTTGTTCTACAAATCCAAAAGCATAGCTTGAAAAACTGCTGGAGGTGATGAGTAAGAGATCGGGATTATCGGGTATGACTTCGAGCAACCCCTCAAGCATTTTCAGGTTCGACAAGATGGCGTGTTCTGCCAGCTCCACATCATTCTCCCGGTCAAATGCGGGTGCCGCTTTTATAATAATGGCCGTCGTTTGGTTCGCCGCCATCCTGGTCATACTGCAGCCAATGCTAAATACCCACAGGAAACAAAGCAATGTGAATTTGCACCGAACTCCCATATCTTGACTCCCTAATCCTTGCCGTTGGCTTCAAAACGGATCGGTAAATTAATGGTAAAAGTCGTCCCTTTGTCAGGTTCGCTGGAAACGTCTATGTGGCCCCTATGCTCATCTACAATAATCTTGTAGCATATCGATAGCCCAAGCCCAACACCGACTTTCACGCCTTTTGTTGTAAAGCCAGGGTCAAAAATTCTATCAATATTTTCCTGAGGAATACCTGTTCCGTCATCGCTGATTTCAATTCTAAGATGCTCGTCAAGTTCCCGAGTTTTAATTACGATTTCTCCTTTTTGCTTTATGGCATCGACGGCGTTCTTTAGAATGGCCATGAAAGCCTGGTTTAGGTTGCTTGGTGAACAATAAATTTTAGGGATATCACCATATTTCTTTTTGAAAACGATGCGGCCCCCGAGCTCGGCTTCAAGCAATGCAGTTGCACTATTCAATCCTTCATGGACATCGGCCGTCTGGCGCTCGGCTTCATCGAGCCTCACAAATCTCCTCAAATTGGTAACTATTTTTGCAATTCGTTTTGAAGCGAGTATACTTGCCTGGTTTGTCTTTTCTAAAATTGCAAATACTTTGAGCAGATGTTCATTTTCGGGGTCTTTCGAGCTCCGTTCCTGGCCGAGATGGTCCTTGATTTTTGCGACTGCACGGCTGATTATATCATTATTTCCGGTAATCGCGCCAATCGGCGTATTGATTTCATGCGCCACACCGGCAACCAGTTGGCTTAAGGATTCCATTTTAGCGCCCTGCAGCCGCTCAGCTTCCTTTTGTAGTTGTAGTTTTTCGCGAAAGCTGGCAGCAATCCTGCGCTGGCTTCTCACCTGAACAATGAGGTAGCTTGCACCCCCAATGGTTATGATTGCACTAAAGAGCATGGCGGCCATGAAGAGTGTTGTCAAATAAAACGGCTGAAAAACTGAGATGTCAATGGTTGCAGGCGGACTCGAATAACGTAAATCCTCATCGATTGCTCGTACTGTAAATTTGTAATCCCCCGCTTTCAAGTCCTCATAATGGACTCTCCTTTCAAAAGTGGAGGGCCGCCAGCCGGAATCGTGTCCCTGCAACATATATTGAAATCGCATGATCTCCGGATTGGTTTTAAAGCTGATCGCTTGATATGCAAAACTGATACGTCTGTTGGCAGGAACGCTAATGGATTCAAAGTGATCACTATAAATTTTATCCGCCTCAACTTGAGTAATAAGGATCCGCGGATGGACTTCCTTTGCCGGTGGCGTATATTTTATCACCCCGTTGTTTGTACTCCTCAGCCAAATTGCGCCATCACTATCTTCGAATATGTCTTCAACAGATCTAAAAAGGAAGTTCTCTTCTAACAGAATGTTCTGGAAATTTTCTCCATCGAACTTGCTAACACCTTTATCAGTACCAAACCAAAGATTGCCGGATTTGTCTGAATAAATTGAACGGACTGAATTGCTGAGTAACCCCTTGGCTTTTGTTATGGTTTGGACGTTCAGGGAATCATCAGCTGAGAGACTGTTACACCTCATGATCCCATTATCGGTACCGAGCCATAAATTCCCTTTCTCATCGACAAGCGCAACGGTTATCACTTCACTAGTGAGTCCATCATCCCTGGTAAAATTCTCAAAACTTCGGCCGTCGAAACGGCACAACCCGCCCCGAGCCATTCTACCGCTTCCAGGCGGGGAGAGGCCACTTCTTAATCCAAACCATAAATCACCATTTTGGGACTCCAGTATCCAGGTGACATGGTTGCTGCCGAGACCGTCTGCCATCGTATAGTTCGTCAGGCTATCGCCATCATACTTATAGATGCCGGAATCCCAGGTCCCAATCCATAAATGACCTTTGCTGTCAAAGAGCATTTCCCGGCCATTTTCGACCGGAAAATTATGAAAAAGCCTGCCGTCGTAAAAAACAAATCCGGATGCTGTCGCAAACCATAAATTCCCTGACTCATCTTCAATCATGGATCGAACAGCAGTCAATGCCTTGTTTTCTCTGACCGGGTTAGAATTCTTATAAAGCGCTCCAGTGGTCCCAGTCCATAAAGTGCCTTTGCTATCCTGCAGCATTGACAAAACGCTTTGGTCTTCACCCAATAATTTAAAATCATGAAATGCTTCGCCGTCATAATAACTAACACCCTTTTCCGTTCCGAGCCATACCGTGTCATCCGGACCGTCTACTACCACGTTCACACTATTGTCTATGAGACCTTCATTTTCTGTATAATGCTGAAGGTTATTCACTAAGAATTTAAAGACACCATTTTCACCACCAAACCATAGATTGCCGTCCCGATCCTGCGCAATAGAGCGAATAGAAGTGA
Source organism: Caldithrix sp. (assembly GCA_004356825.1). Lineage (GTDB taxonomy): Bacteria > Zhuqueibacterota > Zhuqueibacteria > Oceanimicrobiales > Oceanimicrobiaceae > Oceanimicrobium. The sequence continues at coordinate 7,820 of SMXC01000051.1, read as the reverse complement.
GTAGCTTGCCCTTAATCTTTTTTATCTCTTCGAAACCCTCGTCGTCATATTTGCTGAGCCCGACATCGGTGCCAAACCAAATCTCTCCGCTGCTTCCCAGGAACATAATGTGAACAACTTTTCCCTCTAAATTATTGGGCGTAATAAAATCGCGGGTGGTGACTTCATATTTGATAACCCCGGTCGTATTAGAGGCAAACCACAAATTGCCCAGCGCATCTTCCTCGATAGAAAAAGAAATACCGGTGGCGATGAGCGGTCCTTCGAGTTTAGCATCGTTGACTTTTTTACGATAAATGCCATTCTCTCCCCCAAACCACAAATCCCCTTTTTTGTCTTCAAAAATTCGCAAAAAACTATCTTGACTTAATACCACTTGAAATGCTTTACCATCATATTTGAAAATGCCTTCTGTCGTGGCAAACCAGAGAATATTTTTGCGATCTTCCAGCATGAAAGTCACAGTGTTCAGTTGAATGTCATCCACTGTTGTATAGCTAGTAAATGTTGTTCCATCGTATTCGCTGACACCCTGGTCTGTGGCAAACCAGAAACGACTCTTCTTGTCCTGCAAGATAAAAGTCACGAAGTTACCTGCCAATCCATCAGCGACAGTCAGGTTCTTAAAGCGCTTGCCATTGTGCATGCTCACACCGCGGTCCGTTGCGAACCAGAAATTGCCTTCCCGATCAGCGAGTGTGTAATAGATATTATTACTGAGTAAGCCGTTTGTATTGTCAAAATTTTGAAAACGAATGCCATCGTATCTGCTGACGCCATCAAATGCAGACCTAAACCAGAGATAACCTTTTGTGTCTTCCTGTATCCACCAAATTGAATTCTCAACCAGGCCATCTGCGGTGGTGTAAACGGTCCATTCCTGGGCAATTGCTGCCTGGCTCCGGCAAAGGGTGAGAAAGAATAATGTTGTAAAAATAAAAAGCGTTTTTCTCATTTGTCTTTGCTCAAGATTTCATTTGGCTAAGTTAATTAGTAATATATCTCACTTGCATATCTATCATGTAAACAAATACTTAGATGTCATTCCTTCGGCTGTGCTCAGGCATGTCTGAGCACAAGGCGCACAATTTCTATTTTCTGCGTCCATTCATTTGTGCGAAGAATCTGCGACGCTAGCGAAGATTCTTCGCGCCACGGTTGCGTAAGGGCACACATTCATCCCTTCGCGCTCAGAATGACGACTTTGCGAAGTGAGAAATGTTAGTTAATTATTTTTACTACGGTACTGCTTTACCAGATTTCTGATTTGATCCAGTAAGTCTTTCTCATAAAGCTGACCGACAAACTGGTTTTGTATGCGGACAAAAACCTGACGCCATTTCCTTTCTTCCATATGAGGAACAGAAGTAACTTGCAGTCCCCGCTGCTTCAAAACTCGTAATGATTCTTCATTACTTTGGCGAATTCTGTCGACGAGCTGCTCATGGTATTTTTTTGCAATTTTTAGCAAAAGATCCTGGTGTTCCTTACTTAAGCGCTCAAACCGCCCTTTATCCATAATGGCCGCGCCTATTCCAACATTCAGTCGGAGGTCCGTCATGTACTTTACCTGCGTATGCCACTGATAAACGAGGCAGCCAAGAGGCGGGCCGTAAACGGTTTGGACGTCACCGTTGATCAAAGCAGATAAAACGCTTTCAATAGGCAGCAAAACCGGTTCACGCCCGGCTGCCAATGCAATAGCTTTCGCCAGCGGGTCCAATGTCCAGGCCCAGACTTTGGTTTTTTGCAGATCGCTTTGGGTTCTGATCCGCTCTTTCGAAAACAGATAGATAAAACCGAGGTCTGCCCAGCCCAGGAATGTGTATCCTGCCTTATCAAATCTTTTGACGAACTCTGCAGTTAGATTCTCTTTCACATAATCCCATTCCTCATATTCGGAAAACAACATTGGCATTTGCAGGACAGCGATTTCCGGCAATACTTGCCCCAGACCAACAGTGGTCATAGAGACCGCATCACTTTGCTTGTTGTTTAATAGGGAAACTAAATCCTGTTCATCGCGACCAAAGTAAAATCGTATTACAAGCGTGCCGCCGCTTTGCTTCACCAATTCGGCATTCATTTGTTTCAAAACCTGTCCCCAATCCGAGGCCTCTGTCGCCAATGTACCCCATTTAATTATCTCTGGATCCAATGTCTGCGCGGTGGCTGTGGCCCACATCATCGGCAGCATCACGAAGATGCTTTGCCATCTATTCATAATCCTTATCCTTATAAAAGTGGACTTGTGTGCTCAACTTACCGTTAGCTCCCTTTACCCACATCTCAGCCAGCACTCTGGCCTGAAGTGGAATATATTTTATTTTCAAAGGTCGTTTAAGAAGTGTTTCAAAAGCTTGCAGCTCCGGGCGGTCTTGCGGCAACCCTTTCTTTGTAATTCCATTTGGTTGTACCGTTACAGTAGCACTGACGCCGAAGAAACCTTTCTCCGCCCTGGCCCGGTTGATTTGTAAGCCATCGGGCGTGATGGCGATCCTGGACTGAACGACGCGCCCTTCACCGATAATTTTAAACAGCACTGCAAGAAGGCCCGATGTCGGCCGTCCACTCAGCCCTTTGATCTCGTCGTAAACGATCACGTCGCCAAAATCCAGCAGCCGATAAGTGATCTCCCTGTGATTGGTTACCTTCAGATTTGGTGTTGAGAGTGTGTCCTCAAATGTGTACTTTGATGGCAATTCAGGAGTGTGAGGCCAGCCAACTATGACATTTATGGCCATGAAGGGCACATTGCCCTCCTCAATTTTCTTAATCACCCGGGTCTCGCCAAAGTCGAGGAGTAGATCCTGTTTATGCTGGTAGGCAAGACGCGCGTACACCGGCGCCGTGGATTTGGTTAAGCCCGTCAATACCAGGTAAGCGTCAAACCATTCTTTATGGCCGATAAACAACGCGGTCCCGGCCGAATCGTTCTCAACCGCCTTGCCGGCCAAACTCAATAGAACTTCAGCTTGAAAACGTGCAACATTGGTGCTCATCGTCGGATCGTATCCGGACTGTGATTGCATCGCCTGCAAAATGTCTTGCGTAGACACCCGCTCTATAGACGGCGAGAATAATTGACTGCTTTGCGCAAGCAGCATCTGGCTGGCAACAAAACTAGCTACCAATAATATCTGTAAGATAGTGTAAATAAATTTAGTCATCTTCTCGGTGAGCCTGCCGTATACAGAAATGCTCAGAGCCGTCAGATAGCCGGCATCATAATTTGCACGTCTGAGAAATGTATCTCCTATGGACAAAATATTAACGAAATCTGGTCTTAAATGTCAAGACTTTTCAAAAAACTGGGTGTTTCAGATAATAAACCCCACGCCAACCTTCAATGGCGGCAAGCTTAAGATTTAGCGACCCACAGCTTACTTCAAGGAAGTAGCCAAAGGTAAGATTCATTCGTCGAAGCAATTTTCACTATCAAAACATATCATTAAGATGACAATGCCAACACTAATGCTAAAACAAAAACTTTACCCATTATTTTATCCATAGAACTGGCATCGCTGAATTGGTTTTTTTCTATACTAGCAATATCATCGAAAAGAATTTGTCGTTCATTACTTTTTAACCACCATTTTGAATAGCCTTTAACGACAATTGCTTCTGATGTCACCTTTGCAATCCAAAATCGTTTTATTTTATTTCCACCTTCATAGTAATGTTTATGACATCACCCTTCTTCAAATTCATTGGGGAGAGAATCTGGTTGAGTTCTTATTGCTTTGGTCGTTGTGCATGCGGTCGTGAATAGAAAAGCAAATATGACTACCCAGGTTAAAGTCATACAAAATGGATTATTGGCCAATTGAATTTTTTAAAAGAACACTCTATTTCATGGTTACCTCCGCTTAGTTTCATGACAAAACCACGACCCGAATTATCTTGTTTTGCCAACAATTCAAACACTGTGCCATCGGATATGAAAGGCCTTTATCCTATTGATAATTAAAGAAATTATAAACGATATGAGCTTAGGTTTTCCTGTGAATAGATTGTATACCTGCTTCACACTATTTAATTTGATTCTCACAGCCCGCTTGGGAATATCTACATAAGCATCATTAAAAACAATCTCTAAAGTAAAGGATTTTTTTGATTTTGGAGGGGTACAGCAGGATATGGGGCTTAAAGTTATACCGTCTTTGCGAGGCGTTTGTGCCGAAGCAAACTCATTCTCACGCATCAGGAGATTGCTTCGCTCATTTCAGTCGCTCGCAAAGACGGTTATACACATTTCAACTAATTGGTCGAATCCGTCCTATCCGACCGGTTTGGATAAGCCGGTTTTTTAAGCTTCCTGGGCGGATTTTTCTTGAGCATTTCTAAAGTCAACTCGATCGCTTTTTCCAGTTGGGCGTCCCGCCCGGCGACCATTTCATGCGGTTTGTTTATCACTTCGTAATCCGGTTGCACGCCGTGACCTTCGACTTCCCAGTCGCCATCCGTGTTCCAGAAGCCAAAGGTTGGCGCTGAGACAAATCCGCCGTCGACCGGTTGCGGGTTGCCGCTGTAGCCAATGAGTCCGCCCCAGGTGCGGGTTCCTACCAGCGGCCCGAGCCCCGCCTTGCGGAAATAGTATGGCAAAGCATCGCCGCCGGAGCCGGCCCAACCATTGACCAGCATAACCTTGGGACCGGTATTCGTAACAAATGGCGTTTGCCAATCACGGTGGTCCCGGCGCGCCCAGTAGTTATAAACCGGCCGGTTCAACAGTTCGATAAACCGGTCCGGAATCTGGCCGCCGCTGTTAAAGCGCTCGTCGATAATGAGCGCATCTTTGTTCCACTGCGGCGTAAATTGACGAACCAATTCATTCTGACCGTTTCTGCCAGTATTGGGAACATAAATGTATCCAACGCGGCCACCGGTAGCCTTTGCAACTTTTTGACGATTGCTTTCTATCCAGGCTAGATTGCGCAAACGGGATTCGCTGGAATTTGGCTCTACCACAATCTCGCGTGCATCCTTCATAGTTGGCGAAGAATTGACGGTCAGCGTAACCACTTCCCCGGCCAGTCCCTGAAAAGCCGCCCAGGGATCCTTGGCAGTATCCAATCTTTGACCGTTTACGGCCAGAAGGTAATCCCCCTCGTTGACCTTTAGTCCGGGCTGGCGTAATGCCGAGCGCGCCTCATCATCCCAGACCGCTCCTTCGTAGATCTTCTTAATACGGTAAGCATTGTTTTTTTGATCTAATTCAAAATCACAACCCAGCAGCCCGACCGAGAGCCTGTCCGGCCGCTCGATGTCGCCACCGCGAACGTAGGCATGAGAGGCATTCAATTCTGCGATCATTTCACCGATGACATAATTCAGGTCGGTGCGGTCTACCACGTACGGCAGCATTACCGCATACCGTTCTTTGATGGCCGGCCAATTCAGCCCATGCATGTTGGGATCGTAAAAATAATCCCGTTCCACCCGCCAGGCCTCATTAAATATCTGAGCCCATTCTTCGCGCGGGTTGATCCAGGCTTGCATCTTGTCGGTTGCGATCTTGCCGTCGCCGACCTCCTTTCCTTCCTCCAAGTCTATAATTCCATAAGTTGAGTTGCTGCTGTAAATCACTTTTTTACCATCTGCGGACAGAGCATAATCGTCGATCCCGGAAATGACGGTCTTGGTCTCGCGTTCTTCCAAATCAAAATATTTTAAAGTACCCGAGGGCTCGTCCGGCTCGGCTGCCCCGGCAGCAGGATACTCGGCATAAACAACTTTGCCCTCAACCGCTTGCAGATTGCCAACATTACCGATATCTACCAGTTTGAGCACCCGTTTTTCGATTCCGGCAAAATCAATATTGACCGGCTTTGGTTTATCGTCATCCTCCTTGTCTTCGTCGTCCTTATCCTTCTTTTTATCTTTCTTATTTTTATCTTTGTCTGCCGCATTATCTTCTTCCTCACCTTCTTCCTCATCGCTGCGCGGGGCTAAGGGTGATTCAACATCTTGTCGCAAAGTAACCGCATAGAGGTTCGTCGAATTCGGGTAGATCCAGGTAGCATCCATGTCGCCATAGACCGGTCTGAACGTGCGATTTGAATAGAAATAGAGATATTTGCCTTCCGGATCGAAAACCGGCGAGGTGTCAACATAAAAGTCACTCGTCACTTGCTGTGTCTGATTTTTGTCGGTGTCGCAGATAAATATTGAGCCCTGTGCATTGTCCATGTTTTTGGCATATGCCAGCCACCGGCTGTCAGGAGACCAGGAGTAACTTGTGATTCTTGACCACTCATCTTTATCAACCATTTTTGGTGTGCCGTCTGCAAGCGAAAGAGTGAAAAGAGCTCCGGTTTTATCGCTAAAAGCGATCCGTTTGCTGTCCGGTGACCAAACCGGCGTGTACCGAAATACCGTACCGCCGGAGGTGATTCGCCGTTCTTTCCCTTTGCCATCACCCGGGCAAATATAGAGTTCATATTCCCCGCTGCGGTCGGAAAAATAAGCGATGTGTTTACCGTCCGGTGACCAGGAGGGGTAGCGCTCGGCCACACCGGAAGTGTTGCTCAGATTACGAACGCTGCCGTGCTCTTCAGGCACGGTGAATATTTCACCGCGCGCGCCAAACAAAGCCCGTTTGCCGCTTGGCGAAAGTGAGAAGCTTCGAATATTCTCAGAAGCATCTTTGAGTTTACTGCGAACCTCCGGCAAATCACTGGAGACTCTTACCGAAATTGGCTTTGAGGACTCGCTGGCTAAATCGAGGACATGCAGCTGGCCGCCGTTCTGAAAAACGATAGCATCCGGACCGAGGCTCGGCCACTTCACATCATACTCGCTAAAGTCGGTGACCTGCCGGAAGTCCTTGGAGGTTAAATCGTAAGCCCAGATATTCAGCTTCTTGCGCGCGTCCCGGTCGGAGAGAAAATAGATAGTATTTTTATGCCACATGGGAATGGCGTCCGTACCCTCAAAATTAGTAAAATTTTCCGAGGTATTATTTTTGAAATCGTACAGCCAAAGGTCGCTGGCCATACCGCCGCGGTACCGCTTCCAGGTTCGGAATTCTCTGGAAATGTACTGGAAAGCCATGCGATTACCGTCCGGACTGAAGCTGGCGAGTTCGCCATAGGGCAGGGGCAGCTCTTCCGGAAGACCGCCCGTTACCGATTGTTTGAAAAAGCGATTGAAACGCTGCGATGGACTCGTCATTCGAGACCGGTAGAGAATATTTTTGCCATCCGGGTACCAGGCCACAACAACATCGGCGCTCGGGTGGTGGGTTAACCGGGTCGGCGCTCCACCATCTACCGGCACGGTGTAAACGTCCGTATTGCCGTCATAATTGCCCGTCAGAGCGATGGTTTTGCCATCCGGGGAAAACTTTGGGAACAGTTCCTGTCCTTTGGGCGAGCTCAATTTGCGTGCCAGGCCACCCTCCTTTGACACCACCCACAAGTCTCCTGCGTAAACAAACACGATTTTTTCAGCGCTGATATCAGGGAATCGCAGCATGCGCGCATCCGGGGTTTTGCTTTCATATTGCGCCAAAAGAAATGTGGCTGACATGCACATAAGCGCTGCTGTCAAAAGGAAAACGTTCTTCATAAACTTACCCTCCTAAGTTTAATAGAATTGAAAATAGATTCTCTGAGATGTGTGTTTTTTTAAGACGACTAAGATAACGGGATGGTTGTATAACAAACTAATTCTACTGTGAAAATAAAGATTTGTTTCGAAAGTCTTCCGATATACTCGCCTCTTGCAAAAGTCCTTGATTCTCTTTTCTTCCGCGTTTATATTCATGAGTAATTTAAGAATCATACTTAAGAAATGGAAGTGAAAAAAGAAAACCT
>SMXC01000050.1 GCA_004356825.1 Caldithrix sp. | reverse complement strand
GATGGTCCAGGTGACCAGTGGGGCAAATGTTCCGCCGTAAATATCGCTTATTTCCTGCATACTTGCAATCATCTTCTCCACCAACTCGTGGTTCTCACGAGCATAGTTCCACGTAATATCGAGATTTCCATTTTTCAACCGAATCTGACCGTTGGCATTATCCCGTCCAATCGCAAAAAGGTTGGTCATCCTGGCAGGATCACCAGCGTTGGGCATAGACGCTTTACCCGGTTTACTCAACAGTCCTTTCTTAAATGCCCAAATGAGAATGGGCGCCATCTTATGCCACAGTATCGGCGACAGAAAACGAAGCCAACCCTGGTTGGGCTGGCCCATAGCAGCCAAAACTTGCATCACCGGCTGACTGAAGCCAGGTGCGGCCATGGTGAACTGAGGCGCCTCGTCAAAATAGCGCATCACGGAAGTGACATCCGGCCCTTTCCATGGTTCGAGGTCGATCTCACTATTCTGAATGGAGCCAAGAAAATCACCATTTCCTGAGAAACCGCTGCCCAGTTTTGCACTAAGCTTGGGCAGGGTTCTGAATACATCACGACTCTGGAGTAGAATCCTGTTGGTTCCTAGAGTACCCGCTGAGAGAACCGTACGTGAGGCATCAACACTGCCCGCTTTATCGGTTCCCACGTCTTTATAATGCACGCGATAGCCCGATTGCAAAGGCTCAATATGCATGACGTTGATGCCGGTTTGGATGCGAGCGCCCAACTGCTCGGCCTTCGCAAGATAGGTTAGATCCAGCGAGTTTTTTGCTCCGTACTGACATCCAAATTCGCACTCTGCTACCATGCGGCAAGCCTCCCGGCCTGGCCCGCCAGGCTCTTGCCAACTCACTGCCTGGTCTGGATCGAAAACATCTCGATTTAGCTTCTTGGCTGCTTGTCGAAAGATGTCGCGTTTCGGCAATGAGACGTCTGCCGGCACCGGTGCGATGCCCAGCATATCTGCGACCTTATCGTAGTATGGATCAAGACTCGCGCGGTTGATTGAGCGCGGCCATTTGGCATCTTCAAACACCACAGCGTCCGGTCGAATATGGATATTGGCGTAAATCAAAGATCCACCGCCAACGCCGCTTGCAACAATGGTTCCGATGCCGGAAAAAAAATCAATTTCATACAAGCCCCGAAAATCCGACTTCTTTGGGTAGCGCCAAAATAAGCGCTTAACATCGGTGACGTCTCTGGGGAATTCGCCGGGTTTATAGCGTTTGCCGCGCTCCAAAACCAGCACTGATTTGCCGGCCTGCGCCAAACGCAAAGCATTTATGGAACCACCGAATCCCGAACCGATGACGACTGCATCGTACTGATGTGGAGAATTATTCATGATTTTGTTTCTTCCAGTTGATTTAAGATGTGGGGATAAACATCGCGCACGGCATTCTTGCCATAAATGCAGTCGATGTGCCCATAATCCGGAATCACGAAACGCTTGTATAGATCTGCTCCATTCTGGTCACGCAGCAGGTTGTAGGTGATTTCGGTGCTCTCGGGCAGGTAGCATTCGTTTTCCTCACCCGAAATGAAAGTAATCGGTATCGCCATGCGCTCAAGATGGGGCAGATAACTATCCTCTCCTTGAAGATTGACCAGGTGCCCTTTACGAGACATAAGCGCGAGGTGTTCGAAGGAAGTAATATTGGCCACTCCAAACAACTCATGCAAGTTATCATGTGTCAGGCGGTTTAACTGGTCGTGCTCATATAGCTGACCGTACAGGAAAGCGATGCGGTGGCAAACCGGATTGTTGCAGCGCTCTTCTTTTTGGATCGGATAAAATTTCAGAGCTTCGTTAAACAACTTGTCCGGCCACTTAGCGTCTTTGGCCGTATAAGCGCTGAGTGATTTTATCCCCATTTTAGCCAGGAAGCTAGGTGTATGTAGACCGGTCTTCATCCTTGATAGGAAGGGCAGCTTCATGTGGGTAGACACTTGCGAACAGACCGCCGCGCGGACCCCTTGCAGCCAGCCGCCAAGCATGGACATAGACCAGGTTGTCGATCCGTAGCAATGAACCACCATCTGTACACTTTTCGCAGCAGTGATCTCAAGAACGGCATCGACTGCCCTGGGGTAGTCGTACTTGGCTATCACGTCCCCGCTGAATTGTGCATGCGCAGCAGGGAGCTCAATACTGGCGCGATAATCCAGCAGCCAAACGTCATATTCATGGGCGAAGAGATACTCAACCAGATTCGTGTCGTAAGTATCCATCGAGAAAATACGACTGGACACACCCAATCCGTGTGAAAGTATGACCGGGCCTTTTGAGCCCCCCTGGTAACGAGTCAGACGAAGCGTTACCTGATCCTGGGTCTTGATATCGAAGACCTCGGGTGCAGAGGCACGCAACGGACGTTTTTTACGGGGGGCAGCATCTGGATTGAAATAATTCTGCCCGGCGAAGATACCACCGAAAGTATCAAAAAGCCTCCCGGCAAAAAATGTCCCAAATTGCGCATTGTACTTCAAACACTGCGCCAAACTGCTGGTGTTGGTCACCTTAAGCGTTCGCATCTGCTTCATAAAATCCATCGCCCTGATCTTCAGCACACCCTTACCGAACACCGGACCTCCTTCATTTTCGCCCTCATAGATTGTGATATAGAGCGTCGTAGTATCGCTCCAAAGATCAAAACCTGGGTCATCTCGAATCTCTTTGAACCCCTTCAGATAATAATCCTGACCCTCTTGCGAACTCAATTTCATATCATAACGCATCAGGCGAGTTTCGATCTCGTCGGGATGTTCGGTCAGGAGATTAAAAACACCCTCAGTCACCGTTAAGGCTGCTGCAGAAAGGGCAGGAGCGCTGACAGTACCTATTAGCGTTGCCTGGTGTCTCTCATCCTGAAGCATTAGTTCAAGATCATTGGAAATGACGGTGACGGTAAATTCAAAAGTCGAGCCCTCTGTCTTACCAAGTTCAGCAGCCCTTTGATAGTCTTCCTTGATTTTGGTTGAGAAATAGCCCACCATGGTCTCGGTGAACTGAATTCCCACTTTAGATGGTAGCACGGCTTTCGGTGCTCGCGATGGCAAATCGTAATTGATTCTCCAACCGTGGTCATTGGCAATTAAGGCGACATTACGTTCAGCAATTGCGGAGATCGTCAAGAGAGGATTGGTCCCTAGTGACGTCGGAATAACTGCGCCATCGAGCACGTACAAGCCTCGGTGAACCTCATCACTTTCTTTTGACGCGAATACCTGACCTTTGTGATTCACCACACCGCCTGATGACTGTTCAGCCATAATACAACCGCCCAGGGGATGAACCGTGACCAAATTATGACCTAATAGTTTTGTCCATGTCGGATTTGGCACATACGTTCCCCCCAGCGCTTCTGTCGCCTTGATAAGACGCTTCTTTGCTTTTATGAAAATCTCGTCTTTACCGATCCCCGGCCAGGTAATGCGCAATCTGTCATCTTGAAGCGTCATGACTCCTCCACAACCATCATGGCACATAACAAGATAAGTTTGTGTATTATTGACCGCGCCACGGTAGGCACTTCCCAGGAAAACACTTTCCAATTCTCGTTTTTTCTCACCGAGGAAGTCTAACAACCCTTCATCGGTATCTTCACCAATGAATTTGCTGGCAGTTGAAAACAGCAGGGGTAAAATCGCCGACATTGCTCCAGGAATCGTGCCGTCTTCAATACACATGCCTTCTTTATAATCTTCACTGCTTTTGCGCGTATCGATGATGCTGGTAATACAAGGCCCAACGGGGTTATCAGCATCTGGAGTACGATTTCCCCAGCCGATGCCGTTTATCTTTTCATCATTATTATAAGCGAAAGCGATCATATCACCATTTCCACTAAAATGCTTGCCAAGCATATCCGACGCGGTTAACCCGTTTTGTTTTGAACGCAGTAAAATTTCCGTACTACCCAGCGTCCCGGCTGCCAGGATAACGATGTCTGCCCGGACGAACAAAGTGGGGGCGTCGAATTTTTCCCGTCCCATGCCGGTTGCCTTGAAATGCACGACCCATTTGCCCGCTTGCTTCTCTAGGTAGCGAATATTCACTTCCGTAAAAATATCAGCACCATGGTTCCTGGCATCGGGCAGGTAGTTCATCTGCACCGTATTCTTCGCAGTGTGGTTACAACCAGAGGTACAATCGCCACACAAAATGCAGGGAGATTGTTCTACTCCGACATGATTCAAGCCGTCCTTGTTTTCCTCGAATGTAACTGCAATGGGAGTTCGATAAAAATCCTCTTTCATATACTTTGCAGATTTTTCGTGCGCTGCGAGTTTTTTCAAAGACGGCAACTTGTCAGGATACGGTACGGGTTTCAACATTTCCCGGGCGCGCTTGTAACCGGCCGCCATGCCGTCGTTGAGGTCCTGTACCAGCGCTTTCGGCCACGCCGGATTTTGAAAGACCCGGGGGTCAGCCTCGATAGCAACATTCGCGTTAATCAAGGAGGTACCGCCAAGGCCACAACCTACCAGGACATTTATGTCATCATTGGTATGGAAGTCGAAAAGATTCGTTTCAGAGCCAGAGTGGCCTTTTGGTGTATCGTACTGCGAGTTTGCAGCGGCTTCAGGTAGGGTACTGGGAAAGTCGCCTGGAAAGAACTCTTTTCCTCGTTCCAATACACAGACCTGCTGCCCAGCCCTGGCAAGACGCGATGCGGCGATTCCGCCGCCATAGCCGGAGCCGATCACCACAACTGTGTAATGATTCTTGATGTTTTCGATGGGTAGAGATAGATGTGACATGATATTGATCCTCAAAGATTCCAGAACAGGAATTTCTTCTTTTTTCGTGGCATTTTTGCACTATATCGTTCAAGAATGAATCCTTCGAATAGGGAAGAAAATACCACCGACTGGTTTTTTTTCACTTTCGCGTAGCCCGTCTTTATCAAGTTCGTCAACACATATTTTTGGGGGTCAGGGATTTTTTCACGGCGGCACAGGTGTAAAAAAACATCGCGTTGGTCGTCATCGCAGGTATCCCAAATCTGCTGGAAATGCACCTTTGCCTCGTCCAAAAATTCCTCCTGCACCCTTTCAAAAGTGGCGTCCGTGATACTTTCGTTACTTCTGGTGTATTCGAACAGGGCTGCACAGGCCATTTGAATAAAAAAAGGATAATAGCCCGCGATGTCAAAGATAAACGGTGCATAATATTCCAGGGAGTGTCCTGATTTCTGCGAGGGGCCCGTTATCAATTCCAACGCCTCTCTTTGGTTAAAGTGTGTCAAGGTTATGTTGGAAAAAATGTTAAAAAACGGAGAATCAGAAATTGCGCGACTGTGGCACAGCGTCTGGAGGTTCCGCCCCGACGAAACAACATACCCAATGTTATAATTGTTGGCGATGGAGCGGAGAAAGGAGTAGAACTCCGTGTCAAATTTTTGGTTTTGGGTGATGCTCTCAAATTC
>SMXC01000049.1 GCA_004356825.1 Caldithrix sp. | reverse complement strand
CTTGTCGCTCTATTAACCTTATTCGCAATAACCAAAATTTATGCTCAAAAGATGCTCATTGTAAATAACCTGAAAGTCGAACGCGTGATCGATGGCAAGACCATCGAATTAACAACCGGAGCAAAAGTGGGCTATATTGGCATCGATATTCCGAGAGATAAATACTTCCGGGCCACGGAGGCAAACAGACAGCGTGTCGAAGGCAAAACGATTAGATTAGAATTTGATGTAGAAAAACTGGACCGCGGCGGCCGTATTTTGGCATATGCTTACGTTGGTTCAATTTTCGTAAACGCCCGGCTGATAGAGGAAGGCTATGCCCGATTCTCTGCACCTGCCAAAAATGTCCGTCATCAAAATGTTTTTTTAGACCTGGAGGAAAAAGCAAAAAAGGCAGAGGTAGGAATTTGGGCCAAAGTAAATTATAGAAGAAAGAACGATCTGAAAGGCAAAGTTGAAATTGACATCGAAAATACTTTTGTTTATTTAACCAGAAACGGAGAAAAATATCATCGCGCCAGCTGTGTTGAAATGAAAAGCCGCAGAACACCGATGATTTTGAGAAAAGCTAAGCTAAATTACAAGCCTTGCCCTTTTTGTAAGCCGCCGGTACCTGAGTCTGCTGTTAAATGATCTGATATTGTATGGGAGCTAGTGCAATGTTTCCTAAATAACCGTGCAATATACAGTGCTAGCGTGATCAGGTGTTAAAGTGTTTACGTAGCAGAATTCCAGAGTTCTCGGCCTACTGAACCCGAGGTGTGGCCACTTTCGGTCACAAACACGAGAACACTATTATCCACATTTGGTTATAACCGCTGGTTTACTATTCTTAGCGGAAACTCAAACTTAAATTTTTCCGGTACCATACACACTTCATCGGTACAGGCTTGAAATGTCACAGTGGCTTTGACCCAATAATTGCCGCTTTCAGGCCGGTTTTTTATGCGCAGAAAAGTCCTTAAACTTATTTTATCAGGTAAAATATTGAAGGTCTCGCCCAGAGCTTCAATTCTGAATTCCTTGCTTTTAGGAAACTCAAATGTATCGATTTCAAAATTTGGATTGGTTTCAAACTTAATTTCCAAAGGAATATATCCCTGGGGGATGGGTTTGCCATAGACATGAAATCCGTCTTTTAACTTTATATCAACGACTGCAGTAAGAAGTTGAGCGCGATAGGCAATTGTATCTGTTATACCGATACGACCGGTCAGGTAACTTGTCTCAAACGTTTTCACATTTGATTCTAATTTTTTATCTAAAAGCATTACCAATACATTCTCTGCGGTAGGTCTTGGCCGGTGAGATTGCTCAAAATGTTTTTCCACCACTTTGAGATTTTCGTCAATTATATAAATTCCCGGGCGTGGAATACCAAAGCCGCGGCTGTCCGGTTTGGCCTCTGTATTGAACAGTCCATAACTCCTGATAACTTTGCTGCCTTCATCGGAAAGAAGAGGGTAAGTGATTTCATATTTTTCTGAAAAAGCGTGCAAGACCCCGACGGCATCGTAGCTCACTCCTATGACGTTCAAACCTTGCTTTTTAAAGCTTTCTAACTTTTCCTGGAACTCAACGAGTTGCCTTTTGCAAAAAGGTCACCAGTCCGCACTGCGATATATATTTAAAACAGCGCCTTTCTCGCCCACCAAATCTTTTAAACTTTTGATTTTGCCAAACTGATTTGGCAAGCTGAATTCCGGAACTTTTTCACCGATTGCCGGGCCGGTAGAAAACCCCAATTCCGCATCGATTGGATAGCGATTGTTTTTTGAATCCTGTGAGAACAAACTAGCGCTGCTCAACAAAAGAAGCATAAATATCATCAGATATTTTTCTGTTAGAAAATTCATTTATCCTCCTCCTCCACGGCATAATCGTCGCCATAATACTTGCTGGTAATTGCGGTATGGAATTTTATTGCAGACACCGGCTCGTATTTCGGTTCACCAAGGCCGGGCAAGACTTCGAGAATTTCGTCTTCCCAGACGTAAACTGCCATGGGAAAGGTTATTCTGGGTTTGCCGAGCAGCTCTGGATTTTGTGGCTTGCTCACGCGGTGTGTCGTCGAGGGCAACCGATCGTTGGTGATACGCTGCATGTAATCGCCGGTGTTCAAAACGATGCTGCCCCTGGGTGGGTTGAGACGAATCCATTTCATATTTTCACGATTCAGCACCTGCAGCCCTTCGACACTTTCCGCCGGCAATATTGTGAACAAATCCACGTCTTCGTGGCCGAGCATTCGCCCGGCGCCGGATTCAACATCCTCTGTGCTCATCGGCGGATAAAAGTTGAGCCGAAAACCGAAGTTGGCTTTCGTCAGCTTCCTATCATAAAGAAAGGGGTCGCAGCCGAAATAGCGCAGGATGCTCTGCATAATCGGCAGAATGAGCTTTTCGTGTTCGAGAACAATCTGCCGGAAAAATGTTTCAAATCCTTCTTTGGGCCAGAAATCATTTTCACGGTAATCAGAGGCGCCGTCCAAATTGAAAGCTCTTCGGCAAAAAACCCAGCCTTCTACCAGATCGGGGTGAATTCTCGAGGTCTCTTTAATGGGGAAATAGCCCTCATTGACTGATCCGTGCCGTTGCGCCATATACTTCATGCGCTCCTCTAACGTGGTGGTCTCAAAAAACTCCCGGGTCTTTTCAATCCCCTGTTCGTGAAGCTTCGGATCAACTCCATGACCTTCGAGAATCACGAAACCGATACCTTCCATTGCTTCTCCAAGTTCTTGTGCGAATTGTGCTTTGCCTGACTCTCCGCCGTGAAGGAACTGATTCAGGTCACAGGTTTTGATTTCGTACGCTTCATCAAACTGATCTTCCTCTACTTCCGCTAAATGATACGCTTGCTCTTTATTGACCTGATCGTATTTGCTATATTCCTGATTGAGTGCCTTGATACCTTTTTCTTTGGTTTTGTCCATTTTCTCTCAGCCTCTTTTTTGGGTTCTATGTTGATTTGAGTGGATAAATAGTACTTGATTAAGATATTTTTTAGCCACAGATTCACCCCATTAGATAAAGATATCAGCTTACAGGAAACATCAAAGATTCCTATCTACCGGGGTGAACACTGATGAAACATTGATTCTGTTAATAAATGAAACGCTTGAATTCTGCTTTCTCTTTTCCGAAATTGATGATTCACCTACTTTTATTGTTGTTGCTTTTAATTCATCGAGTAACTGTGGCTCATCTTTTGGATGGTATTCTTTTGCGACTTTAAGTTCCACGATAACATTTTCATCCACAAGCAAGTCCGCTTCATATAGCCTACAATTGCACCTTTAAACGCCACTTCTATTGGGATGTTCTAATTTCAACATTCATTATATAATAAACACATGCATTCATTTAGGAAGTGAGAAATGTTAGTTATTAATTTAATCATCATAATTAGTGTCCATTCGAGGTTTGTAACGCACTATTGCTTGCCATTTGTCATTTTCTCATAGTCAAAACGCTTATTGGGATAAGGCGGCGCGGGTGGTACCGGCCGCGGATCCTTTGCAATTAATTCCTGCAAATGCTTGACTGCAGCTTCCAGCTGGGCATCCTTGCCATTAAAAGTCTCGTGAGGGAGGTTATCGACAACGATGTCTGGATCTACGCCCCAGCCCTCGATCAGCCATTTGCCTTCCGGGCCGTAAACACCGGTTTGGGCCGCTGAAGCAATGCCGCGATCAACTAGGCGATTATTAAATGACAGCCAAATTTCACCGCCCCAGGTTCTGGTACCGATCACTTTGCCCAAACCTAATCTTCGAAATCCTTCGGTAAACGCTTCCCCATCAGAAGCGGTCATTTCATTGCACAGCACAACCATGTGTCCTCTGAAAGCATATTGCATATTCCAGTACGGTTTGCCGACCCGTGGCTGCCAATAAAACCAGGCTTTCCTTAATAGCTTTTCCAGAACCCAACTGTCGATGTTTCCACCCCGATTGTGCCGCATATCGATAATTAAACCCTGCCGATTAAAAACGGGATAAAAATTCCGGACGAATTCGGAGAAATTTTTGCCACCCATAGCCCGCATGTGCACATAACCGATTTCATTCCTACTCATTTTGTCAACTTCCAACCTGCGGGTATACTCCCACTCATCGTAACGCAAATCAGCTTCCTGACGGGCAGAAATAGGTTCGATCACAACATCGAAAGCTTTCCCGGTAGTTTTGGATTTCATTTTAAGAATGACCTGTTCGCCGCTTTTGTTCCTCAAAAGAAGCCTGGGGTGTACAACTGAAAGCGTCGAAATACCATCAACAGACAAAATAATGTCGCCTTTGTTTATGTTTAAGTCAGGACGCGACAATGGAGACTGGCGGTCGGGGTAGTCCGGCTCGGACTGATAAATGTGTTCAATACGATATCCGCCCGCCTTTTCATCTCTTTTCAAAGTCGCCCCCAGAGCGGCGGGATTGATATTATCGTCTCCTTTTCGATAGTCACCGCCGCCAACAAATATATGAAGAGCAGATAACTCTCCCACTAGCTGGGCAATTAAGTCGTCCAGTTCAGCCCGGTCAGTAACACGGTTGACGAGGGGTAAATGCCTGTTTAACAACTCCTGCCAATCCAGGCCGTGCAGATTGCGGTCATAAAAATAATCCCGTTCCAAACGCCAGGCGTCCAGGAACATCTGGCGCCATTCGTCACGCGGCTTAACGGAAAAAGTCCAATTGCTCAATTTAACTTTATCATCATCCAGCTTGGCTGATGCGTCTGCGGAAGATTTAGTTACATATATATTATTGTCTTTTCGAACTAAAAGCTTCTTGCCATCTCCCGACAAATCATAAGATCGAATATCTTCACTAATTGTTATTGTTTCCGGATCGTCATTATCAATATCAATAGCCAGGAGGTTACGTTTACGTTCAATCGAGGTCTCGGCTTCAGTCCAGAAGAGGCGTTTTTCAGTTACTTTCAGCCTAGCATAATTTCCCGCGTCAACAGGGACTTCAAAAATTCGTTTTTCAATACCGTTTAAATCAATGCTGACAACCAACTCTGAACTCTTATCTTTTTTCTCTTCATCTTTTTTCTCTTCTTTATTTTCTTTTTTCTCCTCCTCAGATTTCATTGTCTCGTCTTGAGGTAAAAAAGGAAACCTTTCCCCTTTCCTTAAAGAAAGCGCGTAGATTTTGGTGGTGTTTGAGAAGAACGGTTCCGGTTGGCGGGGCCCCCAGGGGCTTCTGACAAGGGATTCAAAGTGACGGTCGGACAGAAAATACAACCACTTGCCATCGGCGCCCCAGGCAGGACTGTAACTGTCCACGCGATCGCTTGTCACAAAGGTTATCTTTCTGGTGATGGTATTATAAAGCTTAATTCTCGAATTCAGGTTCTCGACATTGCCCACGTAGGCGAGCCATTTGCTGTCCGGAGACCAGACCAAATCATAATTATTAAACCATTCCGAGGTTTCAATTATCGAAGCCTTTTTGCTAGTGAAATCATAAACCCAAAGTTTCTGATCCTTATCCGTGAATGCAAACTTTTTACCATCCGGCGAGGGCGTGCCTTCGTAACGAAGAACTTTGGCGTCTGTTGTGAGTTGAGTTCCTTTACCGCTGCCATCTATTTGGAACTGCCAGAATTCCTGTTCCCCGGACTCATCAGAGAGTAGTAGCAGAGAATTGTTTTCAGGAAGGAAAAGTGCATTTCTAAAGCGAACACCTTCTTTGGGTGAAATTTCTACAAAACGCCCATCCTTTACCGGCGCCACAAAAATCCGGCCCCGTGACGTCAATGCAATTTTTTTACCTTCCTCCGAAATGTGGATATCGCTGAGATAATCCATCGGCTTCTTAATCCATTTCTCCCTGGTTTGATCAAAGTCTGAAGCAAGAGAGATGTCGATCTTTTTTTCTGTATTGGTTAGGTTGTCAAACAGATGAAGATCCGCACCAAGCTGGTAAACGATTTTTCCGTCATGCAATGCGGGTGACTGCACATCCCAGCCCTTATGAAACGTGTGCTGTGTTACATCGCTGCCATCTTCTGCCATTGACCAGATATTCATGCTGCCGTCGCGATCTGACGCAAAATAAACTCGGTCGTTCCACCACATTGGTGTTTTACTTGTGCCGGTGTAGGTTGCCGTCAACGGCACAGCTTCCCTGGTACCGAAAGTGAACTTCCAGATGTTCTGTGCGGTACCGCCGTGGTAGCGTTTGGTTCGGCTGCCCTGAAATGGCAGGCGAGTAAAAAATAAGGTCTTGCCGCTCGCCTCAAATGAACCGTCACTGGCCTGATTTAGCGGAATGAGTGTTACTGAATGATCTTTGGGATTGATTCGTGCTAGTTGCGCATTTGGCAACGTTGTAAAATGTCTCGTCATATAAAGAATATCACCCTCCGGAGTCCACCCGCGCACAGCAGCTTGTTCGCCATCAAAAGTTTGCCGCTGGGGAAGCCCGCCATTCACAGGCATAGTGTAAACCTCAGTCGGGCCTTCGTAGCGGGCAACGAATGCAATGGTTTGCCCATCCGGGGAAATCGCTGCATGAGATTCGATGTCATGATGTGTCGTTAAGCGCTGAGCCATCCCACCTTCAATACCGACTCGCCATAAATCACTTTCCGCGGTAAAAATCATCGTGCCCCTGTGAATAGCTGGGAAGCGGTAATACCCTTTTTGACCCTGCGCAAAACAAATAGTCGCAACAAGTAAAACAGAGATCATCAGAAAACGTCTCATTTAAAACTCCTTTTTTTTATGTTTAAGTGCAACGCACTTTAAAAGTGCGTTGCACGTTTCCCTCGATATTACTGATCAAATAAATAGTTGCTCAAATCGTCTGGCTTTTTCTTGTCAATCGAACAATCTAAAACGAATTCTCGATACGATTCTGCAGTCATAAAGTAAGTCTTAATTAAAGCCAAATCCACTAACCGACCGCTTCTTTTTCCAATCCATTCAGGATAATTTGAAAACAGCCATTCGGTCAGATTGTTAACTAAGTCAGCCTCTAAGGGATTTCGATGAATATACCGGCAGAGGTGAATTAGGTAATTATCTTTATCAATATGAATACTCTTGAAAGGACCTTCAAAGAGAGTTCCAGTTCGATTATACATTTTGTTGAAAGCCTTTGAATAGCTATTAAATGTCTCTTGCATCAGGTCGCTTATTATAGTCTCTCCATCTTGCCGTAATAAGAAATGATAATGATTGGCATCAGGCAGTAGGCGATTACGGCAATCGACTTCCCAGACAACGCTTCACCAAGCCGTCTCAGTAAAAACAGATAATTTTCATTGCTCCGAAATATGGATTCGCGATTGGCGCCACGATTGTAAATGTGGTAATAACTACCTTCATAAAAATTGACTTTTCTTCTTGCCATTACTCTATGTGCGACGCACTTTTGTGAAGCCAATTTGCAACACTCAAGGCCGCTATGTGCGACGGACTCCAAAAGTGCGTCGCACCTTCTTTTTAATATTTTTTCTTCATCAAAAAATAATAAACCCCGAACGAAACAAAAGCTGCCGAGAACCAGGCCCCATTAAAAAGAAACTGCAACGAAGGATGCAGTTTCCCAATCAGAGCAAACACAATTCCCGCGCCCAAAGCAATCAAAGCAGCCGGATTAAAGCCATTCGAATAAGTATATTCTCCGTTCTCACTATAGAGGTCGCGTAGGTTTAAAACACCTTTTCGAATGAAAAGATAATCGCAGACAATGACGCCGACCGCTGCACCAAGTAAGCCCGAGTAGGTAATGAGCCAGGTCTGATACATGTCCAGCAATTTCCACGGAAAAATAAAAATTCCGATGCAGCCGGCGATCAGACCCCCGAGCCGAAAGCTTATTTTTTGTGGACTAAGATTAGAAAAGCTATTGGCCGGAGAGACCACGTTAGCAGCAATGTTGGTACTCAAGGTCGCGATAACAAGTACGAACATTGACAGCAATCCCAGGAGCGGGCTTTCATAGTCTGCGCTGAGCCTGACTAACAGATCAACCGGATTCCAGATCGCCTCTCCATAGAGAATCAAAGTGGCGCTGGTGACTGCAACCCCGATAAAAGCAAACAGCGGCATGGCTGTGAGCAAGCCGATGCCCTGGCCGAGCATCTGGTCTTTCTGACTTTTAGCGTATCGGGTGAAGTCCGGAATATTCAGCGAAAGGGTCGCCCAGTAGCCAACCATTGCCGTCAGCCAGGGGATAAAAAGCGTCAGCAAGAATTTTGATGTCGACAACTCACTTTGATTTTGCACAAGCTCATTTGATTTTGAAAGAATGGCGCCGATGCCGCCGACTTTGCCCGCAGCCCAGAAAAGCAGCAATACTCCCATCACCAGCAGAAACGGCGCCGCGAAGGTCTCCATCCATTTGATGCTTTCCGTGCCGGCCCAGACGAAATACATATTCATGAGCCAGAAAATAAAAAAGCTCAGAAATTGCGGCAGGCTGTAGCCCATGAAAGTGGCGCTGCCGCCGAGTTGCTGCCAACCGGGCCAGAGAATACTGATTATTTCATGAATCGCCAGACCGCCAATCCAGGTTTGAATGCCGAACCAGCCGCAGGCCACCAGAGCGCGCAGAATCGAAGGTAGATGCGCGCCGCGAATGCCAAAGGAAGCGCGCGCAAAAGCGGGAAAGGGGATGCCGTATTTTGTTCCGGCGTGTCCGTTCACAAGCAATGGCACCAGCACAATTGCATTGCCGAGAAAAATCGCCAGCAGACTTTGCCACCAGTTCATTCCCGATTGAATCATACTCGCCGCCAGCATGTAAGTCGGGATACAAACGCTCATGCCAACCCAGAGGGACGCGATATTCCAGACGTTCCAGGTGCGGTCCTCCGGTTCGGTGGGTGCGAGGTCGGCGTTGATGAGGTGGTTATCCCGGATTTCAACCGCAGAGAACGCTGAGGACGCTGAGTTTGTTTTATTCTTCGAATGGGCTAACAACTCGTCTAATGCCTTCTTTGAGAAGTTTCACATTAAAGTTAATTAATAGTCCAACTTGAAGGTTTGTAATTTCTAAATAATTTAGAATCCGGGCTTGATCAATTTCAGTCATCCGGTTCACCTGCTTTACATTCGACAATTACCTTCGCATCTACAAGAGATCACATCTGAATCCTATATCAAGTTCTCTATCTTCATATTGGACAGGAAGAGCCTTCTCTTTTTTGAAGGGAATACGTGCCTTTTCAAGTTCGTAGGCTAAAGCAGCTTGATAAACTGACTCTAAGAAACCCGGGCCAAGTTTCTTATGTGCTTTAATGGCCAAACCAATAATCTTCTCCGTTAATTCATTTATTTCCATTTTTTCTCAGCGTTTTCTGCGTCCTCTGCGGTTAACTCTTTTTAGCTCTTTCAAACGCCTCAGTTAACGCCTGTTCCGTCAGCACCCTGGCCAGATGCCGCCGATAAGCCACCGAGGCATGCATATCTCCTGGCGGGTCGATGTCTTTTTCCGCGGCCGATTCCGCAGCAGCACGGATTGCTTCAGTCGTGGGCTTTTGTCCAATCAGAGCTTGCCGGGCCTGCTCAGCCGCAATCGGTCCATTCCCAACACTCATCAGGACAACTCGCGCTTGTTTGCACTGTGACTTTTGATCTAATGTCACAACGGCAGCGACTCCTACCAGCGCAAAATCTCCGTGGCGGCGGGCGATTTCGCAAAAAGCGCAGCCAGAGCGTTTTGGCAAAGAAGGCAGACTGATTTCAACTAAAAGTTCTTCCGGTTCCAATGCTGTAAAAAAAAGGTCTATAAAAAATTCATTGGCAGCGATTTTTCGTTCACCTTGTTGGCTGCGAAGACGAAACTCCGCGTTGAGTGCAAGCATAACGGCCGGCAATTCAGCGGCCGGGTCGGCGTGGGCGAGACTGCCGCCAACCGTACCGCGATTGCGAATCTGTGGATGGGCGATGTGCGGCATGGTTTCGTGAATCAACGGTGATTTTTCTAAGATTAATTTGCTGCGTTCCATCTCCTGCTGGCGCGTCATCGCGCCGATTTTAAGTCCGCCGGAATTTTCATTTTTGATATAAAACAGCTCCTCGACTCTATTTAAATCTATGAGCACAGCAGGCTGCGCCAGCCGGAAGTTCATGGTTGGCACCAGACTTTGACCGCCGGCGAGGATTTTGGCCTCGTCGCCGTATTCGGTAAGATGTGACAACGCTTCTTCGACACTGGTCGGAGCGAAGTATTTAAACGGCGCCGGTTTCATTTATTTATTCTACCCTTTAGACAGATATAATTCTTAATTTGTAATTCTTAATTTGCAATTCCTAGTCTCTTGAGAATAAGCACTATTGGGGTCGGCAGCGATGATCAAAATTGCCAGAATGAATACGGCTGCGATTATAATAAAACCACCCCCAAACGGAATTGCATTGAAACCTTTCCCTTGTAAAAAATCAATAACACTAGTGAGAACAATGACTGCTCCTATGATGATCAAGAAAATATAGATTCGTTTTAAATTCATTTTTCAATCACTTTTTGTTAAAAACCGCTTCATTGCAGCCTTTTGCGATGCGGAACTGCAGGACGTTTTTCGCGGGAATTTTCATCAGTTTTCCCGTGCGGAAATTGCGGCCTTTTCGGGCTTTACGTTTGACCACAACCAGTTTGCCGACACCGGGAATCTTAAACCCCTTTCTGGCATCTCTGGCCGCAACTCTAGCCAGTTCGTTAAACCATCGGTCAGTGGCTGCTTTGCTGACCTTTAAATTTCTTAGCAAAATGCGCTAGCAATTCTTCTTTGGTCATTGGATTTTTTGCCAAGGGTTGGTCCCTCCCAAGTTTGGTTTATAATGGATAGGTTAGACACCTACCTTATTTAAATCCCCCAAACTGTTTTTTGTATGGCTATTCCAATTTTGTGGATTGTCATGGTCCAAATCCCATTTTAGCGCGTTACATATAATGTATTCCCGAATGCGATTCAATTCGTTATCATCGCGAATTATGCGATCATAATAATTGCGCTGCCACAGTTTTGCGCCGGGTATCCCCCGAAAATGATTTATATTCGTGGTCACAGCGGATTTGAAACCTGCTATTAATGATGAAAGCGATTTCGGCCGAGGCCCCTTAGATGGATTTGGGTTGGACTGTAGGGGCGACCGGCCGGTCGCCCCTACAGCAGAATCGTCGTCATGCAAATCCATAATGAACACCACAGCATGGAAATGGTTAGGCATAATCTGAAAGACATCTAATTCAATTTCAGATCGGATTTCAGGAGATTTAATCCATTCAGATTCAACAATTTCTCCCATTTCATTCAAAATCATTCTACCATCCACAATTTCCCCAAACAAACAATTCCGATCGTGCGTGCAAATGGTAACAGAATACACACCTGGTTGGGCTGGTTGGGAATAATCGTATTCCTGCAACCGAATCGATTTTCTGCGTGGTTTGATTCCTCTTCGGACATTTTTATAAAAACAGGCGAACACATAGGTTCGCCCCTACAGGTTATTTTTCTGCGTCATTCCTTTCAACCTTGCCAATCGCTTCTTCGCATCGATCAAATCGGGCAAATCCGGATCGGCGTCTTTCCAGAGGTCTAGGAATTTCTTGGTGTTCTGGATGGCGCGCCGGGTATCGTCTTTCGCCTCATAGATTTTACCCAGCAAGTTCAAACTCTTTGGGTAAAACACTCCCAGCCCGAGCAAATTAAAATGTGTATACACATCCTGTACCTCAAGCAAAGCCTCGATCGCTTCGTCCCATTGTCCTTTCTCATAATGACACACCGACACATGGTAAAGCAGCAAGGCCTTGTAGACCCCTGGAAGCCTTCTCTGGTGCGTGTCAGCAACAGACTTTGCTTTGCTGCACTCTCCCTTCGCACTGTGTATTAATGACTGACCAATTCGGTGGAGACTACTTCGGCCTTGGCTCTTTGCTGTTTCTTCCGCTTTAGTGTACTTTCCGGAATATACATTCTGTCGAGTCCAACTATACCAATAAAGAAAGGAACCGTGGATTTCCTGGTAGCGAATGGTCTTTGCTGCCTCTTTCCAGGCCCCATCAACATCATTCCACCCGTGGACCATATAATCCGCTTTCCTGATTTGAGAAAGTATTGCTCCTGCCGTATCATGAGTGGCCCAGCTCAATGCAATTTGTTTATTATGAACCTCAATTATTTCTCGATACCTGCCAAGATAACCATAGATAATACGGAGTTCACCATACCCCACTTGTTTGGCTTCAGGCGGTTGATCTTGTGCAACCAAAGTCATTGCTTCCGCTTCAGCTTCATCATACTTGCCCTGATAGGTATACAGGCGCGCGATAGCAGCCGTAATTGCATGGTTATCCGGGGATAATTCTATGGCCTGTTTCAGTGACTTCACCCCAGGCTCGAATCTACCAGTTGCAGCATGGGCCATGCTCAACCAGAAGTAGGAATCGTCCGAACCCACAGCTGATACCCACCGTTTGGCCACTTCCAGCATTTTATCATAGTTCTTTGCAGTTTGATATGCCCATGCCAGATGCTCCAGTGTCCGCACCGATGTCGGGTCCATCACCAAAACTTTTTTGAAATACTCCAGAGCCTGCTTCTTCAAACCAGAGTGGAAACTCCGGTCTGCAATATTAAAGAGCATCTCTTTGTCATCGGGATAGATTCTTTCCATCTCCTTCAGGATTGATAGGGATGCTGCGTCTCCCTCCTGAAACTTCGCATTCAAGGCGCGTACCAAATATCTCTCTTTTTCAGGAATTCGATCAATAAGCGAGAGCGCTTTTTGCAGGGGTTCTTTAGCGCGTTCACCGGTAAACCAATTAATTGCATAGGCAAGTCGGTAATAGGCCAGTGCGAAGGTTGAATCGATAGCAATTGCTTTCCTGAATTCTTCCTCTGCCGCTCCGAATTTATACTCATTGATCAGCGCTTCCCCTTTAAAATAATGCTGATAGGCCTGAAAGTTGGTGGTGGTGACGTCTGCTATACCGCGAGTGGCGAGCTGCACAACCCCCTCCTGTTCCTTCAAGTCGATGCGCGTTTTCTCGGAAAGCTGGTCCAACATGCCGGGAATGCTCTTCTTACCTTCGCCTTCCACTTTGGTGGAAAAAAGACGATCCCCGGTTTGCGGCTCAATCACTTTAAAGTCGATGGTGTAGAGATCGTCAAACTTGCGAATGGTGGCCACCGCGAGTGCCCTGATATTGGCCTGTTTGGAAAGTTCAATTCCAGTGGTTTCATCGAAGAAAGTCAAATCGGATCGATTCATTTGTTTGAATTCATCGTACATGCGGGCACGTGAAAAGACGTTGAGTCGTCGCGACTGCTCCAGCGCGGTTATCAGCATACCGGAGAGGCCGTCGAGTTCGGGTTCGTTGGTTTGATTGACAAAATCCACCACAGCAATTGGCACCCGTTCGGTAGCGGCTGACTGGCGTCCGAAGAAAAAATAGGCGGCGAGGGTGAGTAGAAACAGGGCGGCGATTCCGCCACATAAAAATGTGCGTTTCGGTAGGGGCACGGCATG
>SMXC01000048.1 GCA_004356825.1 Caldithrix sp. | reverse complement strand
TTTAAAAATAACTGCCAAACCCTAAATACAAGTTACACCATGCCGGCGAATAATACCAATACCAGTGTAGATTTAAATTGCGGAAATAGCCTCACTGTTCATGTTTCTCAGCAAGGCCTCTCTTCCGGTGGTGTCTCCGGGGTGAAAGTTGAGGTGACTGCTCAATCCAGTTCCACGCCCTCAGTGCAGGTGACGGATCAAACCGGCAACGCTCTGTTTCCAAATATTTATAGTGGTAATTATACCATTAAGGCTTCAAAAATAGGTTGCAGCCAGAGTTCTCAATCCTTCTCCATGCCATACGCCAGTGCCTCTGCAGATTTGACTCTGAATTGCAAGTTGAGTCGAGGCAATAAATTAACCGTTCTGGTTTTTGAAGCGGGTACTTTGATCGGTAAGCGGGCAGAGTGGATCGCCGGAGCAAAGGTTCGGCTGTCACTTCCAAAAAGCCGCAGCAAATATATCGAAGCAACAACAGATAATAGTGGCCGCGCTGAGTTTGACAAAGTAGCGCTAGGAGCTTACTTAATTACCGTGACAAAGCCAGGCTGCAGTTCAAAATCAACAACTCATAAGATGCCTGCCTCTATTTCCACAGTCAATATTGATTTGGTTTGTAGTGGCGGCAAATCAACGCAAAGAAAGTAGGTTGAATAGCGGTTCAAATAGGGAGAAAGATGAGCATGAACTTTAAACTAAGAAAGTTGCTGGTCATCACTTCGCTGGTAATTTATTCCCTGAGTTACGGGCAGGACTTGCAAGTGGAGGCAAGTTTTACCGGTGACCAATGGGTTTCGCGTGGTGAAACAATCACACTGAAGTTAAGTCGTCCTTTACTGCCGACTGACGGTAAACTGGCGGTGTTTATCGGAGTTACCGATGTCACGGATTTGTTCGTCAGTTCAGGAGATTCCTTGGTCTACACCCCGACGATTATGCTTTTGCCCTCCGGGGAGACTGAGCTTTCGGTTAACCTGGTTTCGCCGGAAAATGACTGGCAGGAGATTGCGCTTTTTCCATTAAGAGTTCGAACGAGGGTTGGTCTTGATAAGGCCAGTATAGATCCCGGGGTCAGCATAAATAACAATGGTCAGGTTGCTGAGGGACATGAACCGGATACAAATGCACCTCAAAGGGAAACTTATCAGGATTTCACCGGACAAGCAAATTTTACCAGTGAACACATCCGCAGCGAGTTTGCGCTCAGGAGTCAGTGGGATTTGGTTGGCGCCAGCGAACAAAACCAGGCGCTGCGTTTTGGTGAGAAGGGGGAAGATGCTTCTAGGATTGATTTGTCGAATTACCTGGTTCAGATGCAACTGGGTAAGACTGAAATTTCTCTCGGTCACGTTAGCCACGGCCGCCAACGACATCTGATAAATTTCTTTGGCAGTCGGGGCGTTATGGCAAAGACCACCTTAGGCTCAAGGATAGACTTTTCTGCCGCAGCCATGAACGGCACTCAGATAGTCGGCTGGGATAATTTTGTTGGGCTCAATAACAGCAAACACAGATTTTATAGTGGAACACTAGGAATGGAATTTCTTCAGCGTCCGGGTGCTCTACGACTGGAGACATCGGTTATGGATGCATCAATGCTGCCGCAAAATAATTTTAACCAGGGTGTCATCAATGATGCCGAAGAGAGCCGGGGCTTTGGCTTGCACCTGCAAGCGAGTGATAACACGCAGCGGATTCGGTTAGAAGGCGGTTTTGCACGAAGTAAATTCAATAATCCGCCGGATCCGTTTTTGGCGCAAGGAGAGCAATTGGTGCCGGTGCAGGAAACCACTCGCAATGCACGCTACGGCAGCCTTGCCATTGGCGTTTTGCAAAATGTGAGTTTAAGTCCAACCTGGCAGGCAAACTTGAGTGTCAACCTCCGGCATGAGCGCGTCGACCCACTGTACCGCAGTTTAGGTGCGTTTGCGCGAGCCGATTACCTGGAAAATGCCATTGATGTGCAAAGCAATATCGGCAACATTTCGATGCAGTATTCACACAGCCGCTCTGAAGACAACCTCGACGAGATTGAATCCATTCTCAAGACGAAAACCCGGGTAAACTCAGCAAATTTGAATTTGCCGCTGGGAGTTATTTTCAGCACACCGACCGGCCCGCCTAAATGGCTGCCGAGTTTGTCTTATAACTTCAACCGCACGCATCAATTCGGTGCTTCGTTACCTATAAATGGCGGGTTCAATGACGGCCATGTTCCCGACCAGGTAAGTAATAGTCACAATGGCGGCCTCGACTGGCAGGGAAGCCGCTGGCGGTTTGGCTACCGGCTTGGACTTTCCTTGCAGGACAATCGCCAGCCCGGCCGTGAGAATGACGATTTTAAGAATGTAAATAATTCATTCAACCTCGGTTTAACCCCATTCGACCGGCTTGATCTGAACCTTGACTTTGCTCTCGAGAGTGCGGAGAACAAAGCGCAGGATCAGACGGATCTCACCCGAAGGGTTGGCGGTTCTGTTAATCTGAGAACAACCCGGACATCCGCGCTTAATGTCAATATCTCAGCCAGCCATTCCGAAGACGACGCCAAAACCAGCGAGCGCAACAACATGTTTATCAATGCGCAGTGGTCTATAAGTTTCACCCTCAATAGAACGCCTGACCGTCAGTTTCTGCAGGGACAAGTTTTTGTCCGCTACACGCGCAACGAGTCTGATTTTACAGACACCGTTTTCGGGTTTGCAGATGAGTCAAATAATTGGACCGTAAATACGGGCGTTAACTTTAGTATTTTTTAGTGGAGGAATGATGAACAAGTTAATTTTATTATTATTGAGTTCCATTTTTGCACTGCCCGGCTTTGCGCAAATCAATAAAATTAATGTGAATCCGAGCGGGGTAAACGTTAACACCAATGGCGCGACCACTGTATTTTTGTCATTTGGCCGTCTTGTTAACCAGGTGCCGGTGGAAGCATTCTGGTGCGGCGAGGTTAAACAGACGCCTCTGGGCACTGAATGTGAACCCAACACTCTTTTTGGTCAATTGCCAATTCGTTATGACCTTTCAAGAATTAATCCGGCCGGCATCTTCACCGATATTATGTCAATCCCACCGTCAGTTGCACGCCGTGCCTATCAAGCGGCGCAGCAGGGTGCTTCATCCGCGTTTTTTTATGTGCGAAGATTTGTCAGCACGGTTGGCGAGCCGGATGAATATGTTGCCGTAACCTGCCGTTTAGCCGGCGGCGGGGCAAGGGTGCCTTTTTCTCTATTGGATGTGACGATCGTTGCAGATACTGAAACGCCGGTCTTATTTATAAAAACGGGCGAGAAAGCACCAGGATTGATTGCTGAAATTTATTACAACGGCACCGGTCAATTAAAAGGGCGCTGGGAAGTTGTCTTTCCCGGTGAAGAACCACCGACAGCCCGGGATCTTTTAACCGAAGCCTCATTGCCGATTGAGGAGAGAGGGCTGCAGCGACGCTATACAGAGCTAGAAAGGTTTAATACGTTTTTACCACCCACCGGCAAATTTATTTTACCGGGCCCCGACCCCCGAAAAATACCCACCTCGGTCGATGGCCTTTATCTGCTGCTGCTGCGAATTGAAGCCTCTGCAGATAAAGAAGGTGATTCAAATCTTGCTGTAGTTGGCGGTTCGGGCGTTGTCCACAGCGGCGCCGTGGCAGGTTTCCCAATTCCGCCGCTGCGGTATTATGTCGGCAACTCCAGGAGTGACATCATAACGGAAAAGGAAGGAAGACTTGCGTTGCTGCTGCCTGCAGAAAACGCTAAACTTGCGGCTCAGGCTCCAATCGATTTTAGCTGGGTGGAAGTAAAACAGGGCGCTCTCTATCGACTGGAAGCGAAGAACTCCCAGGGACAACTCGTGCTCTCTGCTTTTGTGCAATCCGGAACCACTAGTTATCGTGCGCCCAACTGGTTGCAAGATAAATTACCGGATGGCGAATTGCGCTGGCGAATCGTCGCGCTCAATTTTTCCGGCAGGGTGGTTCAAAAAAGCGACTGGCGCAGTTTTAAAATAGCTACCACAGCAAAGTAAATTTCAGGAGACAGAGAAAATAAGGGCGTAACCGGTTTGTTGTTGG
Organism: Caldithrix sp.; assembly: GCA_004356825.1. Lineage (GTDB taxonomy): Bacteria > Zhuqueibacterota > Zhuqueibacteria > Oceanimicrobiales > Oceanimicrobiaceae > Oceanimicrobium. The sequence goes on along the minus strand of SMXC01000048.1, from coordinate 15,151 downwards.
TTGCGCCTTTTTCTTTCATTAGAAGTGCCTGCCTTGAACGAGTATGATCAAAAAAGCATTGTATTGCACGCTTAGGATTGTTATACTTTTAGTTGCGCAATAGTTGAGGTGATTTGTGAAAACCATTTGGATTTTTTCTTTTCTAATTATAGCCTGCCATTTAAATCTACTTGCTCAGGAATTCTGCCTGATGCCGCCCGCCGGCCCTCCCGGCCCATTGAATGAATCTACCTTAAGTTTGCTCAAAAAAAACACAGAGATTCAAAGGGAAATAAGTGAACCCAGCACGCATATTCAAAAGGGGCAGGCGCGTGGTAGCTGGCAAGCACTGGTTATCCTTATCGATTTTCCTGACTACCGCTGGGATCACCGGAACGATTCAAACTTTTCCAATGCCGATTTTATTTATACAACGCAGCACTTCAATGACATGCTGTTTAGTCAGGGAACTTATAAAGCGCCGTACAGCCAAAGCGCGTATACCGGCAGCATGAGGGATTTTTTTCTGGAAAATTCCTATGGGCAATTCGAAGTTACCGGCGTCACAACTGTTTGGTACACGGCGTCTGAGAATTTAGCTTTTTATGCTAATGATAACTCGGGCTTTGGTTCATATCCGAATAGCAGCAGGAAATTGGTAGAGGAAGCTGTGGAATTGGCTGACCCGGATGTCGATTTCAGCGCATTTGACAATAATAATGACGGCCTGGTTGATGCATTATTTGTTGTCCATGCCGGTCCCGCTGCTGAAGAGATTTATACCGTTAATTTTCCCGATCGTAAAAAATATTTATGGTCGCACAAGTCTTCTATCTCAACATTGAACCTGGATGGCGTTAAGGTCGAGGACTATTCTTTGGAGCCGGAAAACGGTACCATTGGCGTCTTTTGTCACGAATTTGGTCATGCGTTGGGACTGCCTGATTTGTATGATACCGATGGTTCTTCTGAAGGAATCGGGGAATGGGGCCTGATGGCCGGCGGTGGCTGGTGCTACCGGACAGGCGATCCATTGGGGAGCTCACCCTCTCATTTTACTGCCTGGAGTAAAGAACGTTTGGGATGGCTCGAGCCGATTGTGGTGACCGGCAATGTCATGCAGATCGAAATCCCGCCTGCTGAGTCGAGCCCGATCGCTTATCGCCTTTGGACCAACGGTCAAACCGGCGGTGAATATTTTTTAGTTGAAAATCGCCAGAATCTTGGTTTTGACGCCGGTCTCACCCGGCGGCAAAAGGACTTTAGTCTTACCGATTCTTACGGACTGATTATTTATCACGTTGATAACTCCGGCAGGCAGAGCAATGAAAACCGCCGGATCATCGACGTGGAAGAAGCCAGTCCCTACATTCTAAATGGCCAGGGTATCGAGCAGCTCGATTTAAAGCGGATTTTACCCACCCACGAGTTCCTGTTTAACGGCAACCGGGGCGACAACGGCGATCCGTTCCCGGGCTTTAGTCAAATTAATAATGACGCGACAGATTACGTGGGAGAAAGAGATCTAGGTGTTTTTGATGAAAACTCCATTCCGAATTCGAAAAGTAATAATGGTTTTCCCACGAGTGTAGCGGTGACCAACATCCGGCTGAGCGGACAAAATATTTTGGCTGATTTTTTTGTCGAGCCCGTAACCTCCGTTGAGAATCCTGAAACAGAGGAATCTTCCTTTCCCGGTGATTTTGTTTTGCAGCAAAATTATCCGAATCCTTTTAATCCTGCCACTACCATTGATATAACTGTCCCGGTTTCAGCGTCCAACGTCCGGGTTCAGCTTGAGATTTTTAATTTAGCTGGACAGAGAGTTCGTTTGCTTCTGGACGAAGTTAAGGTGCCGGGAAAATATTCCGTTTCCTGGAATGGCATCAGTGATAAAGGTGAAACGGTTGCCTCCGGCATTTACCTGTATCAAATCACGGCTGGTTCGTTTTTCCAAATTCGGAAGATGATTTTTATGAGGTAGTTTCCCTTTTTTAGCCAATCAACCCAACCACAAAAGATGTTGACTTTCTATAATAAAAAGTATAAATTCCATGCAATTATTTACCATAATTTGAGATGGGATTGTCAGCGGATTTACGCAAACAAACTTGGGAGATAGTTAATAAGCTTGATAAAGCATATCCCGAAGCCCATCAAGAGCTAAACTTCTCAACTGCCTTTGAACTTTTGATTGCAACGATCTTAGCGGCTCAATGCACCGATGTAAAAGTCAATGAGGTCACTAAGAATTTGTTTAAAAAATATCCCAATCCGGCGGCTTATGTGAGGGCCAGCGAGGACGAATTGCGAAGTGATCTTGCTGGAATAACGTTTACCGGGAACAAGACAAAGTATATAAAAAATTGTTGTGCAATGCTGGTCAGTGACTTCGGCGGTCAAGTTCCCAATACGGTAGAAGAACTGGTCAAACTGCAGGGGGTTGGTCGTAAGACAGCCAATATTGTTTTAGCAAATGCGATGGGAATCCCCGCCATCGGTGTTGACACGCACACAATCAGAGTGCCGAATCGTCTTGGTTGGGTTAACACAAAAAATACCGATAAAATTGAACAAACGTTGTGCGATCTCTTACCAGAGGAGAAGTGGCATCGGGGCAATATTGTTATTCAATGGCATGGCCGCTATACTTGTAAAGCCAAAAAACCGAAATGTGGAGAGTGTGCCATCTTTGACTTGTGTAATTGGGAAGACAAAGGATTGTACAGTTGATAAGTTAAGACATTGAATAATGCTGGTGTAAGATGTTTGCACCAACATTATGAATAATCTGCAACCTGGGGTTTGTCATGGAAAATTCAAAATCGAATCAAACGGATGAGTATCAAAAAGAGCAACAGGAGAATGATACTGAACTTCCTGAAAAACTTGTTGCGACTGACCTGGTTTCTCTTGAGGCGCTGGTAAACGTTTTAATTCGCAACGGCGTTTGTACTGCAGAGGAGTTGTTTGAAGAAGAGCGGACCCGGTGCCTCTATTTGAATTCAGTGAAGGATAGTTCAATAGTAAAAACCGACGGTTCGGCCGATTCGCACCGACGTTCCTCTGATAAACGCAACAGAAGTTGGCTGAAACGCAAAATGAGCAAACGCAGATGGACAAGAAAACTTGGTGAGGCAATTTTTGGCTGGGAGTGGAAAAAGGTCCGAAATAATAAAGGAGTCATGCAGGTTGAAGTTCTCAAAAAATAAAACGTCATCTTTTTTAATGGTTTTTCTTGTCGTACTCTCGTTTTTGATTTTCTTACCGCAAGCATTAGTCTCTCAAAATCAATTTCCCAAGCCGGTTGGGCACGTTAACGATTTTGCCGACGTAATATCTGAAAATACCGGGTGCCAAATAGAAGCGATTTGTATAGAGGTGAAACAAAAGACCGGCGCTGAAATTGCTATTTTAACCGTCCAAACTATTGGGGATCAACATGACACCGATTATACTATCAGGCTGCTCGAAGATGAAAATTGGCAGCTTGGGGAGCGGGGCAAAGATAACGGCGTGCTTATTTTCAAACTGTTCAGGAGAGAAAATTAGAATTGAAATCGGATACGGGCTGGAGGGCATCATCCCGATGGTTTAGCGGGTGAGATTCGTGACAGGTACGTTTCTCTATTTTTTACGAAGGGCGATTACGGAAATGGTTTGCTTGCAGGGACTCAGGCGATTGCGGCCATCATCGCCAGGGATGGTGGAGTGGAAATTACCGGCGCTGTCCGGATCAACCGAGACCGAAGAGCAGTTAGAAGGAAAAGTCCCGCGGCATCTATGTTCAAGTTTATTTTTATCGCTCTTATTTTCTTGTTTTTTATAGGTAGCGGAAGAAGTGGAAGTGGGTTGTTTTTTATTTGTTTCTTTTCTTTAAGGTTCCGGCGACTTTAGGTGCGTTTTTTCTTTTTAAGTCGAAAACACTAAACTGGCTTCAGGAGGGAAATTGTGAACGCTGCGCTTGTTGCGGTTATTGCACTTGGTGCTTTTTTTTTAGCCTACTTCACCTACGCTAAATTTATAGCACGCCGAATCTTCGCCTTAGACCCCGATGCTAAAACGCCGGCACACACTATGACCGACGGCATCGATTACGTCCCCACCAAGAAGCCTGTACTTTTTGGACATCACTTCGCGTCTATAACCGGCCTTGGTCCAATTCTCGGCCCGGCCATTGCTGTAATTTGGGGTTGGTTTCCAGCTTTCCTCTGGGTGTTTTTCGGGACTATCTTTTTCGGCGGTATCCACGATTTTTCTGCTCTGGTAGTTTCGATGCGGAATCGGGGTCGCTCGATTGGCGATATTGCCGAAAAAATTATCGGTCCACGGGCCCAACTATTATTTTTACTGATTATTTTCTTTTTGCTCGCGCTTGCGATGGGCGTGTTTGCTATCGTGATTGCAACCCTGTTCAGTGAAGCCTTCAATCCGGAGGCAGTCATTCCTGCTTTTTCTTTGATGGTCATTGCGATGGCAGTGGGTGTGGCAGTTTATAAACGCCGTATGACAATTGGCCCGGTGACCCTCATTGGCGTAATTCTCATGTTCATTACGACGGCCGTCGGAATTAAATTTCCTGTCACCGGTGTTTCGCACACGGCCTGGATTTATATCCTTCTTGGATATGCCTTCATCGCTTCCGTTTTACCTGTGTGGTTGCTTTTACAGCCGCGGGATTACATCAATTCTTTCATGTTGTATTTGGGCCTCGGCGCTATGTATTTAGGCCTTTTCATCTATCAGCCCGAGATCGTAGCACCGGCTATTAATACTGAAAGTTCCGGACTGCCGCCGCTATTTCCTTTTATTTTTATAATGGTTGCCTGTGGCGCCATATCCGGTTTTCACGGCCTGGTTTCTTCAGGAACCACCGCAAAACAGATCGACAAGGAACCGGATGCACGGTTGATCGGCTACGGAGGCGCTATTGCGGAGGGCATTTTGGGTATGATGGCAGTACTCGCCTGCACGGCCGGTTTAGCTTCCAAGGAGGCCTGGCTGGAGCACTATAAATCCTGGGGTACGGCTTCAAGTTTGGGCCCGGAAATTAACGCTTTTGTGCAAGGGGCTGCCAAATTTATTTCTTATCTTGGAATTTCAGAAACGTTTTCAGAGGCCTTTGTAGCGGTCGTAGTCGTTGGGTTTGCTTTAACCACCCTGGATTCTGCAACACGTTTGCTGCGTTTTAATATCGAAGAAATCGGCAACCGTCTGAAAATTAAGCCCCTTTCCAATCGCTATCTTGCTTCGGGAATTGGTGTGACCGCAATCGCGTTTTTCGGTCTCCTGAAAGTTGATGGAAACCCGGCGGGTCTGATTCTCTGGGGTCTGTTCGGTACAACCAATCAAATTCTGGCTGGTATTGTTCTTCTGTCAGTCACAATTTATTTGTTGAAAACCGACAGGCCGATTGTTTATACTTTAGTGCCAATGATTTTGATGTTATCCATGGCGCTCTGGGCTATGATTTTAAACTTAATAGATTTTTGGCAAAAAGGAAACAAACCGCTTTTAATCATCGGAAGTATTATTTTGTTTATGATCCTTTGGTTTATTTCTGAAGGCGTAATTATTTTCAAGAGATCCCTGAATTCGAAGAAAGTTGCTTTCAAATCGGAAGCGAGTGGAAATTAAAATCGTTTTTACGAAATGCAGTTCAAGCCATCTATTATTTTAATTCGTGAAACCGATGCTCAGTTGACCGGCAGCGGCTGTTGCGGCAAGCTGGAGGGTGATAACGCAAAATTCAATGACTCCTTTGTTTTTGCCGAGACCAGAAAAATCAAGGAAACCATGGGGGAAGTTTTTCAGACTTTGACCAAAAAATATTCCGATTCAATTGAAATTGCCGTTGTAGATCCCCGAAACTTTTTGTATTTGTATCCTAAAATTTTGAAAGACGTCCTGGTGTTTCGGCCATCGCTTAGGTCCACTTTGAAGGCGATTTTTATGATGATTACCGTTCCTTCAATTGTTATTAACGGAGAAATATTTAGAACGAATGATTTTTCAAATAACGAGGAGGTTGCTCAACGAATTGAATCCTTGATAAACATCAACAAAAATAAATTTTCAACACAATAGAAACTCGTAAAATTCAACAAAGCCGCTATAAATTAGTTGGCTTTGATTTTTTTTGCACCAGCTCACAGTCACATTTAATACCGCTGAAAATTAATATGGAGGAACAACATGTCCGCATACATTGAAGAGATAATGGCAACTGTTAAAGCTAAGAACCCGAGCGAACCTGAATTTCATCAGGCGGTTGAAGAAATCGCCGAATCACTGACGTCTGTTATCGATCGTCACCCTGAGTATCGGGCGGCAAAAATCCTCGAGCGGATGATCGAACCGGAGCGTGTTATTATGTTTCGGGTGCCCTGGATGAATGACCAGGGAGAAGTCCATGTCAACCGTGGATTTCGCATCGAGATGAACAGTGCGATAGGGCCCTACAAAGGTGGACTGCGGTTTCATCCTTCGGTCAATTTAGGCATTTTGAAATTTTTGGCGTTTGAACAAGTCTTTAAAAACAGCCTGACGACATTACCAATGGGGGGTGGCAAAGGCGGCTCAGATTTCGATCCCAAGGGTAAAAGCGATAATGAGGTCATGCGTTTTTGTCAAAGTTTTATGAGTGAATTGTTCCGCCATATCGGACCAAACACCGACGTGCCCGCCGGTGACATCGGGGTCGGGGGCAGGGAAATTGGGTATTTGTTCGGCCAATATAAAAGATTACGAAATGAATTTACCGGGGTGCTGACCGGCAAAGGTTTAGACTGGGGCGGCTCGTTGATTCGCCCGGAAGCCACTGGGTACGGCTCCGTTTATTTTGCCGCAGAAATGTTGGCCACGAGAAAGGAGACTTTTGAGGGGAAAACATGCCTGGTCTCCGGTAGCGGGAATGTGGCCCAATATACGACTGAAAAGATCAATGAACTGGGTGGAAAAGTCGTAACGGTCTCAGATTCGAGCGGATATATTTATGACGAAGAAGGTATTTCTTCTGAAAAACTGGCATTCATTATGGAATTAAAGAATGTTCGACGCAGCAGAATTAAAGAATATGTGGACAAATATACTAAAGCCGTCTACACGCCGGTTGATTCAAGTGCAGATTCGAATGCACTATGGAACCACAAAGCAGATTGCGCATTTCCCAGTGCGACTCAAAATGAAATTAACTTAAAAGATGCTCAAAATTTATTAAACAATGGCGTCTATCTTGTTTGCGAAGGCGCCAATATGCCGACGGAACTTGACGGCGTGAAGCTTTTTCTTGACAAAAGAATTCTATTTGGCCCGGCAAAAGCAGCAAATGCCGGCGGCGTGGCCGTTTCCGGTTTGGAGATGACTCAAAACAGCATGCGTCTGCCCTGGACCCGGGAGGAAGTGGATGAACGCTTACAGAAAATAATGAAGAGTATTCACAAGACCAGTGTTGAGGTAGCTGAACAATATGATACTCCCGGAAATTATGTTGATGGTGCAAATATCGGCGGTTTTCTCAAGGTCGCACATGCAATGATGGACCAGGGTTTGGTTTAAATCCAGTTACTCTGCAGATATAATTAGATGGTTGCGGGAAACAGCGAAGCGGTTGCCGCACTCAGGCAGTGTCGGAGACCGCTTCGCTTAACTCCGACACTATCCGAATATATAATTTTAGAAGCTGAACTTCTCAGAATTTAATTTATTCCATGTTAAAAGTACTCGAATTTTCCGGGTCATATTTAGCTTAGGAATCTAAGAAGGTCAGCTTTGTTTTTTATGAGAGAAACGAAAAATAAAATCAAAGATTCGGTTGCCCGCTCTGATCCGCTTTGGGAGAAGCGGGGATATGGAACGCGTGCCCACGGATTTCAAAGATTGATGCAGTTCCGAATCAGAGATATACTTCTGGTTTCGAGTTTATATGATTTATATCTCTTTGAGGAAGATGGCCGGCTTTATGAGCTTTTACGAGAAGAATACCGAGGCCTGAATCTAAGTCATGCACCTGAATTAACTCAGGTATCAAGCGGCGAAGAAGCGATGAAAATGGTGCTGGAGGAAACGCGTTTCGATTTAATCATCATTACTTTACATATCGAAGATATGCCGGCGCATACTTTTGCAAAATTAGTAAAAGGAGCCGAAGTTAAAATTCCCATTGTTCTGCTCGTTTATGACAACAGAGAGTTGAAAGAAATATCTCTCTATCGCGACACCTCTGTTTTTGACCGGGTCTTTGTCTGGCACGGTGATTTTCGTCTGCTCATCGCAATCATAAAGCAGATTGAGGACCGGCTTAATATTGAACATGATACTCACGCCATCGGCGTTCAATCAATTATCCTGATCGAAGATAGCGTTCGTTATTATTCCTCGTTCCTGCCCATCATTTACACCGAAATTTTTAAACAATCACGACGATTGATTTCTGAAGGGGTTAATTTTCAGCACCGGTTTCTACGCATGCGTGCCAGACCAAAAATCCTTCTCTTTACCAACTATGAGGAGGCTTGGGATTGTTTTTCTAAGTACAAAGATTATATTCTGGGTGTGATCTCGGATATTAATTTTTCCCGAAAGGGTAAGGCGGACCCCAATGCGGGTCTTATATTTGCCAAAAATGTGAAGAGTCAGCATCTTGATATCCCGATCCTGCTGCAGTCGAGATCTCCTGAAAATAAAAAAAAGGCCCATGAAGTCGGCGCTTCGTTTATCCAAAAAGACTCGCCGACTCTCTTGAATGAGCTGCGTAAGTTCATGAATGATAACTTTGGATTTGGTGATTTTGTGTTCCGGACGCCGGATGGGAGTGAGGTTGGCCGCGCAGAAAACCTCTTGATGCTTGAAGAGCAACTTCATTCTGTGCCCTCGGAAAGTATCCGCTACCACGGTGAAAAGAACCATTTTTCAAACTGGCTGAAAGCAAGAACAGAGTTTTGGCTCGCTCATAAATTGCGCCCGAGTAAAGTCTCTGATTTTCCGACGATAGATGCGTTACGGCAGAATCTGATTAAAACGCTCAGCGAATATAGAAAAATACGCCAGGTTGGAATAATCACAGATTTTGATAAAGACTCCTTTGATCCCCAGACTGGTTTTGCCAGAATCGGGGGTGGTTCCCTGGGCGGGAAGGCACGGGGTTTAAGCTTTTTAAATATATTGATTTACAACAACAATGTAGACAACAGGTTTGATGGCATTAAAATTAGCGTTCCGCCGGCAATTGTTGTTGGCACAAATATTTTCGATCAATTTCTCGATGAAAACAATTTACGGGATTTTGCGCTAAACTCTGAGGATGATCAAAAAATTACGCAAAGGTTTGTAGAAACGCAAGACTTTCCAACGGATGTTGTCTCTCAACTTGCCGATTGGCTTGAAATTGCCCGCATTCCATTGGCAATCCGTTCTTCGAGCCTGCTCGAGGATTCACAATTCCAACCTTTCGCCGGCGTCTATAAGACCTTTATGCTCCCCAATAATAATCTGGATCCCCACAAAAGGCTGCAAGAATTGTTGACCGCAATCAAGCGGGTTTATGCCTCTACTTTTTATAAGTCAGCGAAAGATTACATGAAGTTTACCTCTTACAGCATGGAAGAGGAAAAGATGGCAGTGATAATCCAGAAAATGGTCGGGACTTTTCGGGGCAGCCGATTTTATCCGGAGTTTTCAGGCGTGGCGAAATCTCATAATTTTTATCCAATCGGGCCGCAACAATCAGCAGACGGCATTGTTTCGGTCGCGTTGGGTTTGGGCAAAACCGTGGTAGAGGGTGGCAACTGTGTCAAGTTTTCTCCGAAATACCCTAAACATTTACCCCAGCTGTTCTCTGCTGATGAGGCCTTGAAAAATAACCAGCACGAATTCTACGCCCTGCCGATTGACAGAGAGGCTGTCTACGAAAACGAAACCCAGGAGACTCTTTTGGAGAAGCACGGTTTAGACATAGCTGAAAAAGATGGCACTCTGACTCACGTAGGTTCAACTTATTCTCATGAAAATAATACAATTTACGACGGCATCTCTCGTCCTGGAAGCAGGTTGGTGACATTTGCCCCTATTTTAAAAAACAATCTTTTTCCATTGCCGGAAATCACCGAATTGCTCCTGGAGATTGGCGCCTGGGGAATGGGTACGGCGGTTGAAATTGAGTTTGCAGTAAACCTTTCAGTGCCGCAAGAGAGCCCTAAAGAGTTCAACTTGCTGCAGCTGCGCCCCATGGTTTTGAGCAGCGAAACCGATGCATTAAAGTTTGAGAATCTTGACAGAGAAAAACTTATTTGCATGAGTGAAAAAGTTATGGGTAATGGGGTTATTAACGAAATCTATGATATTGTTTCAGTCGACGTTGATCGATTCGACCGTGCCAAAACCCGTGAAATAGCAAGAGAGATAAATCTATTTAATTCTAAATTGGTTTCGCTGAGCAAGCCTTATTTATTGCTTGGAATGGGTCGGTGGGGGACATTGGATCCGTGGTTGGGTATTCCGGTGAAATGGGAGCAGATATCCGGGGCCCGGGTAATCGTCGAAGCTGGTTTAGAGGATATTTATGTTGAGCCTTCACAGGGGTCGCATTTTTTCCATAATATCACTTCTTTTATGGTTGGTTATTTTACAGTCAGTGCCAACACGGAAGGAAGTTTTGTCGACTGGGAGTGGCTGAAAAAACAAACGCCTTGTGAAGAGAAAAAATTTACCAATCATTTTCGATTTGAAAAGCCGATTAATGTCAAGATGAAAGGGCAGGAGAATAAAGGGATTATTTTGAAGCCTGAAGTTTAAATATTGTTACTTATTCAAACTCCAATCATACCGATAAAAACCAACTTCGTAGTCCTCAGGTATTTTTTCATTTCTGTGTCGATTGATGTATTGAAGAACCGTGTTGCCACCGGTTATAAAATCCGGCTCATACCACTTGAAGATTTCAGAAATCGCAACTTTCTTAGCCACTGAATCAACTTGAATAAAGTTAGGGTCATTAAGATTTACCTTTGTTCGGGCATTGAGCTGTTCATCCAGTTTGGCCGGAGGTAAGCCCGGTTAATCATTGGCGGATAACTTTGTGCGGCACAGACCAGCACAAATGAATTCGCGCGTCGCCGAATTTCTCGCGCAGTTTTTTGTTTTCAATTTCGTTCAGGGTCAACTTTGCACCGCCAGTAAGGTGTTGGCGGGTATCGAAAAAACCTTTCACATCCAAGGGGGATTTAAGCGGATAGTTGTTTACGACCGACTGGATTACTAAAAGGTTATAAGCATTTAATCCAGAAGGCCATTGCCCTGTTTTTGACTGCATTTTTGAAATCAAAAGCTGAGATTGCAGCAACAAGTTGTATTAGCAGCTCGGGATTTTTTCGGATGCTCTTATAATCAACACTGGTGTCTTTAATATGTTTGCTGAAAAACATGTCAGCTTCTGAAAAAAAATCGAATCAACTTTTTCATCTCCCCAATGAGGCATCAATAAAAGCAGGGTTAATAAAATTGCAAACATCTTAACATCCTGTACTTGGAGTGAATGGTTTCTCCCGTCCCTGCCCTCGCAGGGATAAACTCCGTCACGAATCCATTACCTCTCAATAACTTAGTGCAGGTAATGGATGCCCGACTACTCGGGCATGACAATATTGCTTTTGCCTGAAATAGAAATTCATGGATTAATCGGGATTAAATAGTAATCCCGAAACACATTTCTAGTTTTCCGCAATACAATATAAATTTTTACGTCCGCGCAAATAGAGTTCATTTCCCGCAATCGCCGGTGAAGCATCAAACCCGTCATCCAGGGAGTTTTCTGCCAGTACTTCAAACTCAGGCCCGTGCTTAATGACCAGCGTCACGCCATTTCGCCCGGTAATGTAAACCCGATCTTTTGCGCCGACCGGAGATGCGTAAACCCCCTGAATGCTGTCCAACCTTTGCGGGCCATAAAAGTGTTCGCCGGTTGTGATATTGAAAGCAGTGAGAATGCCTTTGTTGTGTTTCAGGAAATAAAGTATGTTGCCATAAAGCAGGGGCGAGGGCACGTAGGGTGTGTCTCGGTCAAATTTCCAGACGATTGCATCTGAGTCTGTAATGTCGCCTTTTGCTGCCGCCAGACGAATGGCGAGCAAAGCGTTGCCGCGAAACCCACTCATGGCGTAAACGACGCCGTTTTTATGAACAGGCGAGGGAATAGTATTTGCAGTCATTCCGGCCGTCTCCCAAATAACATCCCCGGTGGCTAAGTCGTAACCGCGGATGCGATTGGTTGCACTGGCAATAACCTGTGGTTTGCCGTTTTGTTCAACGACGATCGGGGTGGCCCAGGAAGTGCGTTCATCACGTTCTGCTCTCCACACTTCTTCCCCGGTGTTTTTATCGAGGACAACGATAAACGAATCCCCTTCATGGTCCCAGTTAACCACGAGTTTATCGTTATAAATGGCCGGCGAACTGCCTTCACCAAAACCATTTCGAGTGGTCATGTCACCGAGATCTTTTTCCCATTTGAGGTTGCCTTGCATGTCGTAGCAAAACAAACCATAGGAACCGAAGTGAGCAAAAACCAACTCGCCATCTGTGACCGCAGAATTGGACGCCCAGCTCGCATCAGGATGAAATCCAGCATGTGGTATTTGCTCCCGAGGAGTATGCTGCCAAATAATTGATCCGTCTTTTCGATTTAGAGCAAATATCGTAAATTTAACAATCGAAGTTGGTTTTGCCCGTTTTCTCCTGAAGAAGCCCCGGCGGCGTTCTCCCGGGTTCGGTTTATGCTCTTCCTTTTTTAGGCCTTCTTTTTTCTCTTCCACCGCAGATAAAATAAAAACCATATTACCCCAAATGACGGGAGAGGCGAGTCCTTTCCCCGGTACTTGAATTTTCCAGCGGATATTTTTATCTTCGCTCCATTCCAAAGGAGGGTTGGCGTTGGGTGCCACCCCGGTGGCATCAGGGCCGCGCCACTGCGGCCAGTTTTTTTTCGCATCGGATGGATTGCCGGCAAACAGATAGACCGTAAGAAATAAAGAAAAGCAAGATATCAGAACAAGGTAAAGTTTGTTCATTTTAAATTCTCCTTTTGGCTGACCCTAATAAATACCTCATGAATTGAAAAATCCCCACGGAATTTAAATAAAAAATATAGCCACGGATTCGCACGGATAGAATACGGATTTGATAAATGGAGCTCTGAATTCCATTTTTTTAAAATGACGAAATTTCTACATTTGAAATTCCGCGATATGGTATATTTTTTTCTAAACGCATTTCATCTGTGTCAATCCGTATAAGTCTGTGGCTGAATCAATTTTTTGGTTGCGGCTTGCCGCTCTATGCTAGCCAGCGTTCCCAGTGTCCTGTTTTACATCCGTCTAATTGAACCTTGCAAAAATTTATATTATTTCCACTTAATGACGCCGATTTTCACCAAATCCTCAATATAATGCGCAATAGCTTTCAAATCTTTGGGTTCAAATTCTGCGCTAAGTGCATTTCTAATTTCCCAAACCGTATTTTTGCTGTTAATAAAATTTACCAACTCAAAGCGGGCTGAACCGTTGAGATTAAATTCGGGAGAGGTATACCAGGCTGCTTCGGACTCTGAAAGTGCACTTTCGGGAAGGCCAAAATCCAAAGGCCCTCTAGTTTTGCGTTCCGGCACGCGATCGTCAAGATTGATTTGAAGGGCCGCCGGGGAGTCCAGTTCCGCACCTCTTCCTTTGGCAGCTTCTTTTAGCAATTCTGAATAGAATTTATATTGGCGCTGAAATTCATACCGGAATTTTTTGACTAACCTGTGAGTTGCGTTGTCATTGTTGAAATTGAGAACCGAGCTTACAGTTTGCATCTCAATCTGTAGAGTATAGTCGAGAATATTTTGGCCTTCAGCCCAATTTTTATCGGTTATGCCGTTTGTGGCGGCCGAAAGTTGTTGAAATGCTTTGCCAAATGCTGCTGATAAACGTCCCACAGAATTCGAAGCCGCAAGATAGGTCAACTCCGCAGCCTGCTCGGTTTCGAGGTTTGCTAAGTACAGCATCGCTGCGGCTGCAATAATTTCACAGCGTTCTAGTTCTACCGGATCGACTTTGTCTGGTGTGTCTTCAGAGGTGTGATGGGTGTAATCCGGACTGTGCGAAAACATGACTGCGGGAATTTTTCGCTCGATGAACATCATGTGATCGCTGCCACCGCTGTAGGGAGTTGTGCGAAAATTAAATGCCGAAAGACTTCCCCGCGGCGTGCGGACATTCATTCGGTCAACCATTTGCGCCATATTTTCGACTACATCGTTTACCACGGATGGCAAAGAGTCAGGGGTGCGGGTCAGGATGAGTTTGGAGTGAAGCAGCTCAAGATTTTCGCCAACCATATCGAGATTCATGTTCGCCAAAAATTTACCGCCTAATTCGGGCCCTTTCATCTCAGGGTGTTTGTCGATGTAAGCCATAGTGCCATACCACTCCGGTACCCAGATAAATCGCAGAGAGCGTTTTGGGGGTTGCATGCGGCCGCTGTCAATCAGAGTTTTGAGGCTTCGGGCAATGTCCAAAATCGCAGCTGAACCGCTGGCGTTGTCGTTTGCCGATTCCTTCGGGTGATCTAAATGGGCGCTGAAAACGAGCTCTTCATCGGGAAGTTCGGAGCCGCGGATGTGTGCAACCACCACATCCATAAAATAAGATTCTAAGCCGATGCCTTCTACTTTGCCATGCATCACCACTTTTTTGCCCGCCTCAAGAAGATTCCTGAGTTTCCCGCCTTGGCGGTTAGTGAGATTAAATCCAAAGGTGACTTCGTCTAACTCGTCGGTTTTTGGCCACATCCCGGTGTACTGCAGCATGTCGGGATACTCTTTGGCACGGTCATCATCGAGATAACAGACGACTGCTTTTGCGCTATATTTTAGAACAGCGAGCCGATGCACCGAACCGCCGTAACCGGTTGCAAGAACAAATTTGTCTTTCACAATCCTGCCCGAGTAATCGGAATCGCGTGTGCCTTTACCAACCCAGACCAGTTCTGCCGTTACGTCTCCGGGGTTTGAATAAGTGATGACGCTCATGGCAACTTCGGGATAGCCGACAATTCTTTCCGCGTAAGGCTCGACCATACGCAGCTCGCCAAACTCAATGTCCCAACCGGAGGGCGACTGCCAGGTTTGGTATTTTATTTT